>JBMYTY010000038.1:0-9199 GCA_049604855.1 Gammaproteobacteria bacterium
TTGGGGATGCGATGCGGCAACATCGCATCCCTTTATTTTTTCCATATCCTTCAGCGGGTTACGTTCCCTGTTCGTCCATGCCGGAACTCCCTGAGGTAGAAACCACGCGCCGGGGCCTGCTCGCTTATGCGCACGGCCAGCGTTTGATCACGGCCGTGGTGCGCGATCACCGCCTGCGTTGGCCCGTGCCCGATGATCTTCCCGACCGCGTCGCGGGCCGCCCCCTGCTTGCTTTGGACCGCCGTGCCAAGTACCTGCTCTTTCGCCTGGGCGGCGATGACGTCGACACCCTGATCCTGCACCTGGGTATGTCCGGGTCTTTGCGCGTGGTCGACAGCACCGTTGCGCCCGACAAGCATGACCACATTGATCTGGTCCTGGCCAACGGGCGATCCATCCGGCTGCGTGATCCGCGTCGGTTTGGCTCCGTACACCTGGAGCAGGGTGACGCCGCGCAGCATTTCCTGCTCCGTACACTGGGGCCGGAACCGTTGGGTGACGCCTTCGATGATGATCATCTCTTCCGCCTGAGCAGGAACCGGCGCGTCTGCGTCAAAGATTTCATCATGAACGCGCATACGGTGGTGGGCGTCGGCAACATCTACGCCAACGAAGCCCTGTACCGTGCCGGTATCCATCCGTTCCGCCAGGCGGGACGGATATCCAGGGAGCGCTATCGACGCTTGTCCGCGGAGATCCGCGCCGTGCTGGCCGAGGCCATTGAACGCGGAGGCACGACCTTGAGGGATTTCGTTTCCGGCGAAGGTCAGCCGGGATACTTCGCTCAGGAGCTGTCCGTATATGGCCGGGGAGATGAACCGTGTCCGGCCTGTGGCGTGCCGATTCGCATGCAGCGGCGCGGCCAGCGCGCCAGTTACTTCTGTCCGACCTGTCAGCGCTGAGCGGCCACGGCCGTCGCCTTGCCGCCACCACGCGGGTCGCTGGCCGCCCCGACATGCCGCCCTTCGTGCTCCCAGGTCACCACCTGCATGTTGCCGTAGAAGCCCCTCGATACCGCTTTCAATGAATGCCCCAATCCCTCAAGGGCCTGCTGTTTCTGGAGGCTGAGTGTGCCTTCCTCGTACTGGAGCAGGTCGGGCAGGTATTGGTGATGAAAGCGGGGAATGGTCGTCATGGAACGGGCGTCCCCGCCCTCGGCGTAGTCGAGGATTCCGAGCAGCACCATGGTGATGATCCGGCTGCCGCCCGGCGTGCCCAGAATCGCCCCGCGGCCGTCCGCGGCCTCGATGAAGGTGGGGCTCATGGACGAAAGCATGCGCTTGCCCGGCGCTATGGCATTGGCCTCTGAGCCCACCAGTCCATAGCCGTTGGGGGTACCCGGTGCGGCGCTGAAGTCATCCATCTCGTTGTTCAGCAGGATGCCCGTACCCGGGACCATGAAGCCGGAACCGAAGGGATAGTTGATGCTCAGGGTGGCGGCAACCCGGTTTCCCCAGCGATCCAGGATGGAAAAATGCGTGGTATCGCGGCCCTCTTCGGGTAGTGCACCGTCGCCATCGAGGAGTGCGCTGGGGGTGGCGCTGGCGGCACCGATATCCGCTCCCAGATCGCGGGCGTGGATGGGTGACGTGAGTCGCGCGACGGGGACATCGACATGGTCACTGTCCCCGAGGTAGAGGGCCCTGTCCCGGTAGGCCCGACGCATGATCTCGGTGAGCAGATGCATGCGTTGCACGGACCCCTTCGGGCCCAGGGGGCGCTGCTTGAGCATGTTCAACATGGTGGCCAGGGCGACGCCGCCCGACGATGGGGGCGGAACGGAGATGACCTTGAGTCCCTGGTATCGGCTGACGATAGGATCTCGCTCCACCACCGAGTAATCAGCCAGGTCCTTCTCGCTCCAGATGCCACCGGCGGAGCGAACACCTTGCACCAGTCGCCGACCCAGAGCACCGGTGTAGAAGCCGTCACGGCCCTCGCGTGCGATCCTTTCCAGGCTGCGGGCCAGGTCGTTCTGGCGCAGCAGCGTCCCCGCCCCGGGCAGGTCTCCGCCCCTCAGGAAAACGGCCTCCGCCGGTGTCCCACGCAGTGCGGGGGCACGAAACCCCAGGTAGCGCAGCAGGTGTTCGTCCACGGGGAATCCCTCCCGTGCCACCTGAATGGCCGGAGCCAGCAGCTTGCCCAGTGGACGTGTGCCGTAGCCCTGCGCGAGGTGATCCAGGGCCGCTGGAATGCCGGGTATCCCGGCGGCGAGAGGGCCGTTGACGGATAAGCCGGGGATGACCTGGCCTTCCCGGTCCAGGTAGAGGTCACGGTGCGCCGCGAGGGGGGCGCGTTCGCGGGCATCGATCATGACGTCACGGCCATCGTGGGCCTGGTGGAGCAGGTAGAACCCGCCGCCGCCCAGGCCGGAAGCACTCGGTTCCACGACCGCCAGCATGGCCGTCACCGCGATCGCGGCATCGAAGGCGTTGCCCCCCGCACGCAACACGGCGATTCCCGCGTCGGTGGCCATGGGATGTGCGCTCGCCACCGCGAATCCTCCCTGCGCTTCGGCGTCGACGTGACCTTCAGGGGAAGGTGTCGCGTTGGCCGCGCCCGGCCCCAACGTCACAAGCAAAAAAAGGACGGCGCCCAGGGGGCGCCATCCTCGTATCAGGCGATGCATGAGTCGGGGCTCAGCCGCCGGTGATGCGTTCGTATTTATCCATCAACTGGTCCTGGGTCTCCTCGTTCTTGGGATCGACCAGGATGCAGTCCACCGGGCACACGTTCACGCACTGGGATTCTTCGTAGTGGCCCACGCACTCCGTACACAGGTCCGCCTTGATCTCGTAGATCTCTTCGCCCATGTAGATGGCTTCGTTCGGACACTCAGGTTCGCAAACGTCGCAGTTGATGCATTCGTCGGTGATGTAAAGGGCCATGGATTCAATTCCCCGCTTCGTCAGAGCTGCGGGATTCTCCTCCTCTTTGCGCGCTTGTCCATTGATCTATTTCAAGGGATTTCAGGCGTTTTTCCGATCCGTACCCAGTCAGGGGCGACGCCAGCGACTACTGAAAATCACGCACGGACAGGGCGTCCTGCACGCTTTTTGGTACGAATGCCTTTACGTCACCCCCCAGCCGCGCGACTTCCTTGACCAGGCTGGAGGAGACGAAGGACAGGTTTTCCGCCGGGGTGAGGAAAAGGGTTTCGATCTCCGGTGCGAGACGCCGGTTCATGGATGCAAGCTGGAACTCGAACTCGAAGTCCGATACCGCGCGCAAGCCGCGCAGCACCATGTCACCACCGACGGAGCGCACGAAATCCACCAACAGGCCGCTGAACGGAACCACCTCGGCCTGGGGAACATGCGCCACCGCGTGCTCGGCGAGCACCACGCGCTTGTCCACGCTGAACATGGGGCTCTTGCCGGGGTTGCTGCCTACCGCGACCACCACGCGCTCGCACAGGCGGGCGGCGCGCTCCACCAGGTCCACGTGGCCCAGCGTGATGGGGTCAAAGCTTCCGGGGTAGACGATGGTGGGCATGGGGTCGGCACGGGCGGTAGAGAACGACCCACACTATAGCCAAGCTGAGGCGCGTCGCTGAAATCCGCTACTCCCGCATCGCGAGTCCGAAACGGACCTCTCCGGCCGATTTCTCGCGCGTCCAGGTATAGCCCTCGGGCAGTTCCGGGGCGGATTCGTGGGTGCTGAATTCGATGTACAGGCGGGCACGCTCGCTGAGCCAGTCCTGTTCGTGCAGTGTCGTGATCGCCGCTTGCAGCAGGCCTTTGCCATAGGGTGGATCGAGAAACACCACGTCGAACCGGTCTTCATGGGATGGTGGATTTCGCAGCCAGGCCAGGGCATCCGCGCGCACCACCCGGATGTCGGGCTCCTCGTGGCTGCCTGCGTCGCCAAGCAGTTCGGTGACCGAATCGAGTAGCTGACGGGCCACACCGGCGGATTGCTCCACCATCACCAGTTCCCGCGCCTGCCGCGAAGCCGCTTCCAGGCCCAGGGCTCCGGACCCCGCGAACAGGTCCAGGCAGCGACGGCCGGGCAACGCCGTCTGTAGCCAGCTGAACACGGTCTCGCGCACGCGGTCCGGTGTCGGTCGAAGACCCGGGCCGTCGGGAACGCGAATCAGGCGGCCGCGCCAGCGCCCGGCGATGATGCGGACCCGCCCACCACCGCGTCCCGCGCCCTTGCGCTTCATGATGGATTGGCCGCCGTATCCGCCGGTTTCGGACCCACCCGGATCTCAAGCAGGGCATCGGGATGCATCCGGCGTTGGAAGGCATCGCGCACGGCATCCCGGCTGACCGCATTGACCCGCTCCGCGAATCGGTCCAGCCAGTCCAGGGGGATCTCGTAGAAGCCGATCATCCCCAGGTAACCGATCAGGTCACTGTTGCTGTCGACATTGAGCGGAAAGCTACCGGTGATATTCCGCTGGGCGGCGGATAACTCTTCGGCGCTGGGACCCGCATCGCGAAAGCGGCGGAACTCGGCCAGTGCCACGGCAAGGGCTTCATCGGCCTGGTCGTTGCGCGTCTGGAGTCCGATGTAGAACGGCCCGGTGGTCGCCATGGGACTGAAGCCGCTGGATACGCTGTAGGACAGACCGCGCTTTTCCCGGACTTCCACGGAAAGGTTCGACACCAGGCCGTTGCCGCCGAGGATGTGGTTTCCCACATACAGGGGGAAGTAATCCGGATCTCCGCGCGCCACACCCAGTTGCGCCAGGTAGAGGTGGGACTGGCTGGAAGGGAAGGCCACATGCTCGACGCGCCCCTCACCCAGGGGTTCGGGGGTGGGCAGGGGCTTGGCGCGTTGACCGGCGGGGAGATCAGCGACCAGCGTTTGCGCCAGCGCCCGGGCCTTTTCCAGATCCAGATCGCCGACGATGGCCAGGGTGGCATTGCGCCCCACGTAGTAACGGCGATGGAAGGCCTTGACGTCTTCCCGCGTGAGGGCGGTGAGGCTGGCTTCATTGCCCTCGCCGGGGCTCGCGTAGGGATGATCGCCATAGAGTTCACGGTACAGGGCCAGACCGGCCTGGGCGCCCGCCGAGGCCTGTTTGCGTTTAACCGTGGCCAACAGGCTGGCGCGATCACGTTCCAGGGCGTCCGCGGGGAAGTCCGGTTTCGACAGCATCAGGGCGAGGGTGCGTGCGGCGGGTTCCAGGCGCGCGGGGTCGCTCAGGCTGCGCAGTTCGAGCAAGGCCATATCGCGATAGGAACCGTTGCCGAACTCGGCGCCCACATCCTCCAGGCGGGTGAACAGTTCCGTTCCGGGAAGACCATCGGAGCCCTCCACGAGGACTGCGTTGGTAAGCTCCGCCAAGCCCGGCTTGTCGCCGTCGCGCGCACTGCCCGCCCTGAAGATGACGCGCGCGTCCACCATGGGCAGGTGATGGGTTTCCATGAACAGAACACGCACTCCGTTGTCGGTCGTCCAGGTTTGAATGGGTGGGGCGGCGTGGCTCGTGACCCAGCCAAACGCCAGGAAGCAGAGGGTGGCCAGTGCGAGGATGCGGGGGGTCGGGGTGCGGTACATCAGTGCGTCCCCCGGAAGCCGGGAAGCTTGCGTTTACCGCCATCCGCCAAGGGCTGAGGGTCGAGAATGGCTACAGTCATGCGTTCGGGAACGAAGTATTTGCGCGCCACGGCCTGTACCTGTTCGGGGCTGATGGCGTCGATGCGTTTCACGTAGTCATCCAGCTCCCGCCAGCTCAGACCGACCGCCTCCATGGCACCGATCTGTATGGCCTGACCCATGACGGAGTCGCGCTCGTATACCGACGATGCCACGGCGCGCGTCTTCACGCGTGCCAGTTCGTCGGCGGGGATCGGGTCTTCCGCCACCTTGCGTACTTCCTCAAGCAACGCGGCACGCAGGCTGTCGATATCCTGGCCCTCACGCGGGACGGCGACCAGGGTAAACAGGGGGCCGAGTCGGTCGTAGAGGTCGTAGGAGACACCGGCGGACGAGGCAATCTCGGCGCCCCGGGTCAGGTTGCGGCCGAAGCGGGCGCTTTCGCCGCCGTCGAGGATCTCGGACAACACCTCGAGCGCGTAGGGTTCCCAATCCAGGTCCGCCGCGGCTGTCAGGCGAGATGGCGTTTTGAAGCCCATCAGCAGGTAGGGCAGCTTGGCCGGCTGGCGGACCCGGATCTGGCGCGGTCCCAATTGCTCAGGCTCGATCCGGGGTTTGATGTCCGGCGGCGTCTCGGCGCGCAGGGGGCCGAAGTGTTTGCGCGCCAGGGCGAGGACCTGCTCGGGTTGAACGTCGCCCACCACCACCAGAATCGCGTTATTCGGCGCGTACCAGGTGCGGTACCAATCGCGCACATCGTCTTCGTCGAGGTTCTCAAGGTCGTTCATCCAACCGATAACGGGGTTTCGGGCGGGGCTGGCCACGTAGGCGGTGGCGCGGAACTGTTCGTGCGTCAGGGCGCGTGGTTTGTCGTCGGTACGCAGGCGGCGCTCCTCCATAACCACCTTCAGTTCCTTTTTGAGCTCGGTCGGGTCCAGGGTGGCGTGGCGCATGCGATCGGCCTCGAGTTCGAGCACCACTTCCAGGCGTGAGGCTTCGATCTGGGCGTAGTAGGCGGTGTAGTCGGAGCTGGTGAAGGCGTTGTCCTGCCCGCCGTTGGCCGAGATGATCTGGGAGTACTCGTTGGAGGCGTAGCGGGCCGTGCCCTTGAACATCATGTGCTCGAGTACATGCGAGACGCCGGTAATGCCGCCGTATTCATAGCTGGAGCCCACCCGGTACCAGACCTGGGCCACGGCCACGGGGGCGCGGTGGTCCTCCATGACCACAAGCTTCATCCCGTTATCAAGGGTGTATTCGGTGACCGGATTGGCGCTCCAGGCCGCCGAACTGATGGCGACCAGTGGAGCGAACATCAGGCTCGTGAAAAGCCTCGCCGCGCCCGGGCGGGTGGAAAACAATCGGGGTACCACGGTGTGTCGATGCTCCTGGAGTGTCGTATAGCCTTTGGTGGGTCGCGTGCCCGGCGGCGGCGCGTAGAATACGCGCCCCATCGCATTCGCGATTATTCCCATCCACGGACAGCACCATTCCATGTTCGGTTTCGGTAAGAAAAAAGACACCCCCGCGAAACCCGGCGAGAACGACGCCCGGGAGCAGCCTCAGGAGCAGCCTCAGGACCAACCTCGGGATAAGCCCCAAGATCCACCCCTGGATCATTCCCAGGATAAACCCAGGGGGCTGTTCGGACGTCTGCGCGCCGGGTTGGCCAAGACGCGCTCCGGCCTCGCCGATGGCCTGGCCAAGCTCGTGCTCGGTGCCAAGACCCTGGACGAGGACCTGCTCGAGGAGATCGAGACCCGGCTTCTGGGCGCGGACGTGGGCGTGGAAGCCACGGACACCATCATCGAGAGGCTGACCCAACGGGTTTCGCGCAAGGAGTTGAAGGACCCACAAGCCCTGCTTGCGGCCCTGCGCGAGGAGATGGCGGCATTGCTGGAACCGGTGGATGTGGCCCTGGAGATACCCACCGACATCCGGCCCTTCGTGATCCTCATGGTGGGCGTCAATGGTGTGGGCAAGACCACCACCATCGGCAAACTGGCGCGGCGCTTTCAGGACGAGGGGCGTAGCGTCATGTTGGCCGCCGGAGACACCTTCCGCGCCGCGGCGGTGGAGCAGTTGAAGGTCTGGGGTGAGCGCAATGGCATTCCGGTGATCGCGCAGCCCACGGGGGCGGATTCCGCTTCCGTCGCCTTTGATGCCCTGGAATCCGCGCGCGCCAAGGGCGTGGACGTGTTGTTGATCGACACCGCCGGGCGTCTGCATACCCAGAGCAATCTCATGGACGAACTGAAGAAGGTGCACCGGGTGCTCGGCAAGCTCGACCCCGACGCCCCTCACGAGGTGATGCTGACCCTTGATGCCGGCAACGGCCAGAACGCGATTTCCCAGGCCGAACAGTTCCACGCGGCGGTCAAGCTGAGCGGGATCAACGTCACCAAGCTCGACGGTACCGCCAAAGGGGGCGTGATATTCGGCCTCGCGAAGCAGTTGGGCATACCCGTGCGTTTCATCGGTGTGGGCGAGGGTATAGAGGACCTGCGACCCTTCGGAGCGGGCGATTTCGTTGCCGCCCTGTTCGATGACGAAACGGGCCGCTGACCCGGCATGGTCTTTTCGTCGGTGTCCATTGCGTACCGACCCCGCTTCCCCATAATCATCGCTGCACCTCCCCAACGCCCGATTCCATGATCCGATTCAACAACGTCTTCAAACGCTTCTCCGGCGGTCAGGAGGCGTTGTCGGATGTGACCTTCCACCTGCCACGTGGCCAGTTGGCGTTTCTGACCGGCCACTCCGGCGCGGGAAAGAGCACGGTGCTTCGGCTGATCGCGCTGATCGACCGCCCGACGCGGGGCCAGGTGCATATCGACGGCCAGAACACGGCCGCCGTGAACAGCCGCACCCTGCCCTACTACCGCCGCAACATCGGGTTCGTTTTCCAGAACCATCGCCTGTTGCCGGACCGGACGGTGTTCGACAACGTGGCCCTGCCCCTGGTGATTGCCGGCGTGCCCTCCAGCGAGGCCGGCCGCCGTGTGCGTGGCGCCCTGGACAAGGTGGGGCTGTTGGAGCGCGAACGTTCCATGCCCGAGACCCTGTCCGCCGGTGAACAGCAGCGCGTGGGCATAGCCCGCGCCATCGTCAACCGCCCCGCCCTGCTGCTGGCGGATGAGCCCACCGGCAACCTCGACCCCGAACTGTCGCGGGACATCATGGGTATTTTCCAGTGGATTCAGCAGAGCGGTACGACCCTGCTGATCGCGACCCATGACATCGGCCTGGTCGAGGAAATGCATTACCCGCGTATCCACCTGCACGGCGGCAAGGTCGAGTACGGTCTTCAGGAGGCCGCGTCGTGAGCAACTATCCGGGCGGGCGGACGGGGACACGACGACCATCGGCGTTCAGCGAGGACCTGGCGGCCGGGTCCGGGGGGCGCGGTCGAAGAGGCGCCAGTGCCGCGAGCGGCTCCGGTGCCTCGGGCCGATCCTCCGCGACGCGTCGTCCCGGAGTGGTGGCGCGTTTCCGGGGCTGGATGCGTCATCACGCGCAGGTCTTTCTGCACAGCCTGGCGAGGCTGGTGGACGCCCCGGTGAGCTTCGCCATGACCGCGGCCGTGCTGGGCGTCGCCATGGCCCTGCCCGCGGTGCTCTACATGCTGGTGGCGAACCTCGAGGGCATC
>JBMYTY010000039.1:0-9135 GCA_049604855.1 Gammaproteobacteria bacterium
CGTAGCTGGACCAGGGGGCGTATGTAACGTGGGAATCGACCATTTTAATCAGCCCTATGCCGATTCATCGGGCGGGCCGTTGTGCGACTCGTCTTCCATGTCGGGTTCCAACCAGCCGTCTTCCAGCCATTGATCCAATACGGCGCGGCCAGGGGTTCCCCTTTGAAGATCCCGGCTCGCCAGTTCATCGGGGGATAAGGGGCCGCGTAGGAGGGCATCGATCAGCTCCGCGCTGCGTGAGGGCAGCTCCCAGCTTTGGCCGTCCATGGACACCGTGAGGGTGTCGCCGTGCACGATGTAGACGCATCGGGCCCTGGGGGAAAGGGCAACGCCGCGTCCGTCGGCAATCAACCCGTCCAGATCAAGCGCTTGCTCAGGCGGGTCCGGCTGCATCCCGGCTTTGACCTCGCTGATGACCTCAAGCAGGCAGCGGTCCAGTTGCTCGTCCGGCAGATCGGCGGCGTTTCGTACGAGCTCGCGCAGTCGGGCCAGTTCTGATGATCGAATCAGCCCGGGATGCGCACCCGCGGGCTCCAGGCCGGGGTCGGCGTACCGTGTGTCCGCATGGGGTTGCTCGGTGGTCCGTTCGCAGACCCCGCTCAGCAGGCTGCGTGCGGAGGGGGCGCGGAACCCCACTGACCAGGTGATGCAGGGGCCCTGGGCAACACCCCAATGTCCGACCCTGGGAGGAAGGTAGAGCAGGTCGCCCGGTGTAGCCGTGACGCTGCGCGTCGGTTTGAAATCGCTCAGGATGCGCAGGTCGGTTCCCTCCAGGCAGGGCGCGTCGGGTTCCACGCCCGAATCCAATTGCCATAGACGTGTGCCCTGGGCCTGGATGAGGAACACATCGTAGTCGTCCCAATGTGGACCGACGGAGCCACCATCCGCGGCGAAGCTGATCATGATGTCGTCGATACGCCAACTGGGGATGAAGCGGAAACGCCCGATCAGTTGGCGCACGGCGGCGACGTGCTTATCCACGTCCTGGACCAGCAGGGTCCAGTCCCGTTCAGGTAATTCCCCGAAGCGTTCCTCGTCGAATGGGCCGTGTTCCAACACCCAGGACCGGCCGTCCCGTTCGGTGTGCACGATGCGCGATTCGATTTCCGCTTCGCAGGCGAGGGCGGCGAGGTCATCGCCATCAAACGCCAATCGCGAGGGATCGACGGCATTGTTCAGATAGAGCGGGCGGCGTTGCCAGTGGTCGCGAAGGAAGCCGACCGGATCAAGGCCGCTGAGTGCTTCGGGGTCGAATTCGGCGCTCATGATTGGGTCGGAGGAGCGGGGTTGGGTCGGAGGAGCGGGGGCCGATGCCTTCTGGGTTTGGATCAGCGATGCCCTGTCAGGCCTCGTTGACACAGAGTCGCTTTAGAACCCCTTCGTAACAGCGGGACAACAGATCCAGGTCGTCCACGGACACGCATTCGTCGACCTTGTGAATGGTGGCGTTGAGTGGCCCAAGTTCCACAACCTGTGCCCCGGTCGGGGCGATGAAACGTCCGTCCGAGGTTCCTCCGGCGGTGGAAAGCTCAGTCGAGTGGCCGGTGGCCTCTTCGATCGCGGCCTTGATGGCATCGACCAGGTTCCCTTCCGGGGTGAGAAACGGTTTGCCCGATAACTTCCAATCGATGTCGTAGTCCAGTCCATGGCGATCGAGAATCTCGGCGACACGCCGTTCCAGGCGGTGATGATTGGTCTCGGTGGAGTAGCGGAAGTTGATGATCAGTTCCAGTTCCCCGGGGATCACGTTGTTCGCGCCGGTTCCGCCGTGGATGTTGGAAACCTGGAAGGTGGTGGGCGGGAAGTGATCGTTTCCGCTGTCCCATTGCGTTGATGCCAACTCGGCCAGCGCGGGTGCGGCGCGATGAATCGGGTTGTCGGCCAGGTGGGGATAGGCCACGTGCCCCTGGGTCCCCTTGATGAGCAGCCGTGCGCCGTGGGATCCGCGGCGGCCGTTCTTGACCACGTCGCCCAGGCGGCTGGTGCTGGACGGTTCGCCGACCAGGCACCAGTCGATCTTCTCGGACCGCTTTTCCAACACATCAACGACCTTGACCGTACCGTTCACGGAAGGGCCTTCCTCGTCGCTGGTGATGAGCAGGGCGATGGAGGCAACGGGGTCGGGGTGGGCGGAGATGAAACGTTCGCAGGCGGTCACAAAGGCCGCGATGGAGCCTTTCATGTCGGCGGCTCCACGGCCATAGAGCAGGCCGTCGCGGATTTCGGGCTTGAAGGGGTCGGAACCCCAGTGCTCCCGGGGGCCGGTGGGAACCACGTCGGTGTGTCCCGCGAAGCAGAACAGTGGTCCATCGGCCGGGCGCTTCAACCACAGGTTGCGCACCTCACCGAAATTCAGCCATTCAGCCTCGAAGCCCAGGGGGGAGAGGCGTTCGTTGATCAGATCCTGGCAACCCTCATCCTCCGGAGTGACGGAGGGGCGGGAGATCAGGTCCATAGCCAGATTCAGGGTGTCAGACATCCAGCAGCAATTCCCAGTCTTCAGGGCTGAACCCGACAACCACGGGACCGGCGGTGCCGATGCGCACGATGGGTCGCTTGATCAGCGTGACATGTTTGAGCATCAGATCGACCGCGGAGTGGTCGTCCACATTGGCCCGGTCGGTCTCGGGGAGCTTGCGCCAGGTGGTGCCCCGGCGGTTGAGCAGATCCTGCCAGTGCAGGCGGTCCATCCAACTGCTCAGGGTCTTGCGGTCCAGGCCGTCGGTGCGCAGGTCGTGGAAATGATGATCCACTCCTTTGTCCGTCAGCCAGCGGCGGGCCTTGCGAACGGTGTCGCAGTTTCTTATTCCGTAAATCGTGATCATGGTCGTTCCCTTTGGTGAGTGCGGCCGGGGGTACGTGCCCCCGGCCGTCGATATCGGCGGTCGCGTAAGTTTAGACGCTGGTGTGGCCTCAGATGTCGCGGAGCAGTTCGTTGATGCCCACCTTGGAGCGGGTTTTCTCATCCACCTTCTTCACGATGACGGCGCAGTACAGGCTGTAGCTGCCGTCCTTCGAGGGGAGGTTTCCGGAGACCACAACGGACCCCGCCGGTATACGGCCGTATAGGATCTCGCCGGTCTCGCGGTCGTAAATGCGGGTGGATTGGCCGATGTACACCCCCATGGAGATGACCGAGCCGCGTTCGACGATCACACCCTCCACCACCTCGGAGCGTGCGCCGATGAAGCAATCGTCCTCGATGATGGTGGGGGCCGCCTGCAGGGGCTCCAGAACGCCACCGATGCCGACGCCACCGGACAGGTGCACGTTCTTGCCGATCTGGGCGCATGAGCCCACGGTGGCCCAGGTGTCCACCATGGTGCCGCTGTCCACGTAGGCGCCGATGTTCACGTACGAGGGCATGAGCACGGTGCCCGGCGCAATGTAGGCGCCACGCCGCGCGGCGGCGGGCGGGACCACGCGCACGCCACTTTCGCGGAAGTCACGGGAGTTCATGTCGGCGAACTTGCTCGGGACCTTGTCCCAGTAGTTGGTGAAGCCACCCTTGATGAAATGGTTGTCTTCGATCCGGAACGACAGCAGCACGGCTTTTTTCAGCCATTCGTTGACCACCCAGCCGTTATCCCCGGGCTCCGCGACACGGGCCTTGCCGCTATCGAGCATCGCGAGGGCCTCGTTGACGGCCTCCTTGGTCATGGCATTGACGGTAAGCGGGGTGATGTCGGCGCGCTTTTCAAAGGCGTCTTCGATGGTGCGTTGCAGGTCCGCGGACATGGAGCTTCTCCAGGGTGGAATCGGGCCAGGGTGGGACTGGTCCAGAGTGGATTGGGGATGGGGCATTGCCGCGGGCCGGATTGTGCATCGGCCACACGGTGCGGGAATCAGGGGTTATAGGGTCTCGATGTAGCGGCGAACGCGATGCGCGCCCTCCACGCACTCATCGAGCGGGGCAACCAGGGCCATTCGAACCCGGTTCGCGCCCGGGTCAGCTCCACCGTCTTCGTTGGGGCGGGACAGGTACGAGCCTGGCAAAACCGCTACATTCTCCTTGGCGAACAGACCGCGTGCAAACTCCGGATCGGGTTGGGGCGTGCCGGGCCAAAGATAGAATCCGGCGTCGGGGCGTTGCACGTCCATGACGGGCCCGAGGATATCCAGGACCGCGTCAAACTTGAGCTGGTAGGCGCGCCGGTTGTCCTCGACGTGGGTTTCATCACTCCAGGCGGCGATACTGGCGGCCTGGTGATGAGGGGGCATGGAGCAACCGTGATAGGTGCGGTACTGGTGGAACTGCTCGATGACACGGGCGTCGCCCGCCACGAAACCCGAACGCAGGCCCGGTGCGTTCGAGCGCTTGGACAGGCTGTG
Source organism: Gammaproteobacteria bacterium (assembly GCA_049604855.1). Taxonomy (GTDB): domain Bacteria; phylum Pseudomonadota; class Gammaproteobacteria; order JACKNK01; family JACKNK01; genus JBMYTL01. The sequence goes on from JBMYTY010000039.1 coordinate 4,333, forward strand.
GAATGCCAGGCAGCGTTCAAAGCCGTTCCGGCCGAGCTCCGCGCAGACCTGAAGCAGGCCGGGAGGGGGTTCACCGCCCACGGGGTAAAGCTCCGAATAACACTCGTCCGAGGCAATGACGAAGTCGTGTCGGTCCGCCAGCTCGATCAGGCTCCGATAAAAATCCCGCCCCGCAACGGCGCCTGACGGGTTGCCGGGACTACAGATATAGATCAACTGGCACCGATCCCATTCAGCGGATTCGACGGCGTCAAGGTCGGGGATGAATGCGTTCTCCGCCGTGCAGTTCAGATAGTGGGGCGTCGCGCCGGCCAGCAGGGCCGCGCCTTCGTAAATCTGGTAGAAGGGATTGGGCATCATGACGCGCGCTTCCGGACCCCGCTCGACGACGGTCTGCGCGATGGCGAAGATTGCCTCTCGGGTGCCGTTGACCGGGAGGATCGCCTTTTCCGGGTCCAGGCAGGCGCCAAAGCGCCGTCCTATCCAGGCGGAAATGGCCGAGCGCAAGGCGCGGTCGCATCGGGTCATGGGGTACTGGCCGAGTCCGGCCAGTGCGTCGGTGAGCGCGCGCTGGATCAGTTCCGGTGTCGGGTGCTTGGGTTCACCAATCGACAGGGCAATGGGGCTGCGATCCGAAGCGGGTTCCACGCCCTCGCGCAAGGCGGCGAGCTTCTGGAAGGGGTAGGGGTGGAGCAGTTCGAGATCGGGGTTCATTATGGCCGACACGGCGCGAAAACGGCGCGCAAGTATACGGAGACCCACAGGTGTCATCCAAACCGCCCTCCATCACGGGAATGCACCATGCCAGCCTGGTGGTCTCCGATACCGCCAAGGCGCTGGCTTTCTACGACGGGCTGCTGGGCCTCGAGGTCGATGTCGCGAGACCGGACCTGGGCTACCCGGGAGCCTGGCTCAATGTCCCTGGGCCGGGCGCTCAGCAGATCCATCTCCTGGAGGTGCCCAACCCGGATCCCGTAAGCGGGCGCCCCGTTCATGGCGGCCGCGATCGGCATATCGCCTTCCACGCTCGTGACCTGGATGCGCTGGAGCAGGGGCTGGAGCACGCTGGTATCGCGTTCACGCGCAGCCGTTCCGGGCGCAGGGCCCTGTTTTGTCGTGACCCGGACGGGAACGGACTGGAATTTATCGAGCAGGTCTGACCCTTGGCCGGGTCACACCGGATACCGTCTTATCTCAGAGGACCTTGAGCATGGCCTCGCGGATGCAGGTCTGGTGGCCATCGTCATTGATGGGCAGGCCTTCGCTATCGGTAACGAAGAAGACGTCTTCGGCCCGCTCACCGATGGTCGCCACCTTGGCGTTTCTGACCCGGACACCGCAGTCGGCGAATACCTGGCCAATCTGGGAGAGAAGTCCCGGACGGTCCGCCGCGGTCAGTTCCATGATGGTGCGTTGGTTATGCTCGTCGGGCAGGAAATTGATACGCGGCTTGTAGTGGTTCTGAAAGTGCTTGAGCTGTCGCGGCGTGCGTCGATGGATGGGGACGGGATCGTTGCTGTCCGCGGCCAGAGCCTGCTCAAGGGCCTCGCGTATGCGACCGAATTCGCCCGGTTGCAGGGACAGGTCACCGCCCTCCGCATCGAGAACCTGGTAGGTATCGAATGTGGCACCCTCATTGCTGCCGACGATGCGCGCATCGACGATGTCCAGGCCCAACTGATCGAGGATGGAGGTCACCAGCGCGAAGCGGTGCATGCCATCGCGCCGGTGAACGAAGATGGCGATACATCCGAGATCGTCATTGCGGCGCAGACGTACGAAATCCCGCCCGGCGGCCCTCGCTTCGTCGATCTCGGAGCCGTGCCATGCGATTTCATCCGCTCCATAACGCAGGAAGTACTCGTCGGGAACCTCTGACCACAGGCGTTCGATGCGTGTTTTGTTCAGTCCCAGGGAATGCAGCATGCGCCGGGCCTCGTCCTTGCATTCGCGTATGACCTGAGCCTGATCGACCGGGTCTTCCAGGCCCCTGCGTAGGATGCGCCGTGTGCCGTTATAGAGCTCTTTGAGCAGGGCGTCTTTCCAGTTGTTCCAAAGGGTTGGATTGGTGCCCCGGATATCCGCGAGCGTGAGCAGGTACAGGTAGTTCAGCCGCGTCATCTCGCCGATCTTGGCGGCGAATTCGTGCACGATCTCGGGGTCACTGATGTCCTGCTTCTGAGCCGTGCCGGACATCAGCAGATGCTGCTGAACCAGCCATGCCACCAAGCGGGTGTCGTATCGGCTTAATCCGTGGGCATGGCAGAAGTTCCGCGCATCCACCGCGCCCAATTGGGAATGATCCCCGCCGCGCCCCTTGGCGATATCGTGAAACAGGCAGGCGATATAGAGCAGGTAGGGCTTGCCGATGGAGCGACCGATGCGGTTCGCGAGTGGCAGTTCCTCGTCGTGTTTCGCGATGAAAAAACGCCGCGCGTTACGCAAGACCATCATGGTGTGTTCGTCCACGGTGTACGCATGGAACAGGTCGTACTGCATGCGTCCAACCACCTTGCCGAAGGCCGGAATGTAGCGGGCGAGAATTCCATAGCGGTTCATGCGCCGCATTTCATGGGTGATGCCATGAGGCTGGCGCAGGATCTCCATGAAAAGCGTGCGATTGCGGATGTCCGCCCGGTAGTTGTCGTCGATCAGGTGACGATGGTTTCGGACCAGACGGATCGTTCGCGCCCTGACGCCCTTGGCATCCGGGCGTTGCGCCATGAGCAGGAACAGCTCAAGCAGGGCGAAGGGATAACGGCGGAAGACATCTTCGTTGCGGACATCGAGATAACCCCTGCGCAGTTCAAAGCGGTTGTTGATGGGGGGGGTCGGGTTCTCGTCCTTTTCCAGAAGGGCCTCATGGAACAGTTGCAGGAGCATCTCGTTGAGCCGGGAGAGGCGCATGATGGTCCGGTAGTAGGTCTGCATGAACTGTTCGACGGCCAGGTTGTTGGCCCCGTCTTCGTAGCCAAACATCTTGGCGAGGGCGAGCTGGTGATCGAACAGAAGCCGGTCTTCCCTGCGTCCGGTGTGCAGGTGGAGTGCCCAGCGGATCCGCCAGAGGAAATCCTGGCTATCCATCAGTTGGCGACACTCCTGATCGGTCAGGTAACCCTCGTCGACCAGGCCACCGAGATTGTCTTTACCCGTATGGCGTTTGAGCACCCAACCGATGGCCTGCAGGTCGCGTAGCCCGCCGGGGCCCTCCTTGACGTTGGGCTCGAGCCGGTATGCGGTGTCCTCAAATTTGAGATGGCGTCGTTCCTGTTCTTCCAGCTTGGCCTCGAAAAACCGGTCGCTGGGCCAGATGCGCGCCGTGGACGTGGCCTCGCGCATCGCCTCCAGCATCGCCCGCGAACCGGTGAGCAGGCGGGTTTCGATGAGGTTGGTCGCCACCGTGATATCGGCCTCGGCCTCCCGCGCGCACTGCGCCACGCTGCGAACGCTGTGTCCGGGTTCCAGGCCGATATCCCAAAGGAAGGTGATGAAGGTTCCGATCGCTTCATTGTTGCTGTCATCTGATTCGTTCAGAAGGATCAGCAAGTCGATATCGGAGGCCGGGTGGAGCTCCCCGCGACCGTAGCCCCCCACGGCAACGAGGGCACAGTCGTCGCCCTCCACGGCCATGTTCCAGGCCCTGACGATGAGAGCATCGGCCAGATGGGCCCGCGCCCGCACCAAGTGCCCGGTGGACACACCTTCGAGAAACATTTCGTTGAGGCGTTGATCCGCCGCTTTCAAGGTGTTCTTGAATACGCTGAACGGCAAGGGGGATGAAGCGATCTCGGCGTCGAGTGCTTCAAGGTCCAGGATTTCCGCTAGGACGGCTGTTTCGGGCATGGTTCTCGCTTCAGTGAATACGCCCGGGGGCGGAATGACTAGGGAGTGTCGGTTTACGAACGCCAACCGGGCACGTGGTCGTTCGTCCGTATGGGCGGCGTGGCTCCTGTCGTCGCCGTGTTAAACGGGGTCGCCGGGGCGCTGGGTCAGAATCTCGTAGCCGTCGGCCGTCACCAGGATGGTGTGCTCCCATTGGGCGGACAGGCTGTGGTCCTTGGTGACCGCGGTCCAGCCGTCGGGTAGCACTTTCACATGGCGTTTTCCAACATTGATCATCGGTTCGATGGTAAAGGTCATGCCTTCTTCCAGGGCCATGCCCGTCCCGGGTTTGCCGTAGTGAAGAACCTGCGGGTCCTCGTGAAACTGACGCCCGATACCGTGGCCACAGAACTCACGGACCACGGAGCAGTGGTTAGCTTCGGCATGTTGCTGAATGGCGTAACCGATGTCGCCGAGGCGGGTGCCGGGTTTCACCATTTCGATACCCAGCACCATGCATTCATGGCTGATGCGCGCTATGCGCTCGCCCAGTGTTGTCGGTGCGCCGACGAAAAACATCTTGCTGGTGTCGCCGTGAAAGCCGTCTTTGATCACGGTGATGTCGATATTGATGATGTCGCCTTTCTTGAGTCTCTTGTCACTCGGAATGCCATGGCAAACCTGGTGATTCACCGAGGTGCAGATTGAGCGAGGAAACCCTTTGTAATTGAGCGGGGCGGGGATCGCGTCCTGGACCTCCACGATGTAGTCGTGGCAGATCTTGTCGAGTTCGCCCGTGGTGACCCCCGGTTTCACGTGATCGGCGATCATGTGAAGTACGTCGCCCGCTAGGCGGCCGGCGACACGCATCTTTTCGATTTCGTCGGGGGTCTTGATGGTCACAGCCATGGGTTTGGGCAATCCTGTGGAGATTTGGGCGGGAGTATCCCGTCGGTCGGTCGGAGGTGGCCGCCAAGCGCG
>JBMYTY010000040.1:0-9128 GCA_049604855.1 Gammaproteobacteria bacterium
CTGGCTTTGATCAAATCAACAGCGGAAATCTCACCCCTGGTCAGTTGCAAAGCTTCGCATTGACCGCGTCAGCCGGCGCGCACCTATACTTCGATCAGTTATTGGAAGAGCAGACGGACCTCCGCATCACCTTGCAAGCACCTGATAGCAGTGAAGTTTTTTCCCTCAGCAGCGCGCGTGACAGCGGGTTGGTATTTCTTGCCGAGAGTGGAGGCTACACACTCACCGTGGAAAATGAATCCACTGCCGATACGGCCCCGTTCGCCTTTCGCATCCTATCATCCGACGACGCTGAAGTGCTCACCTTCGGCAGCACAACCAGCGGCTCCTTCGCAGCCAACGGCGCTGCCTTCGGTGCCGTCCTCTACCGTTTCGAGGCGGTTGCTGGCCAGCACTTCCATGCTCGCCCGGAGTTCGGTGATATCGCCCACGACTGGGCACTTCATTTGGCAAACCGTGATCGCCTGGATCACGGCAATTTCGGCAACTTGCTAAGCTGGGCAGTCGCGTCATCGGGAACCTTATTCCTTGTCTTGAGCGGTGACTCGCCGACCGAAACCGAATATTCTTTTTCAGCGGGCTTGGAAGATCGCAGCGCACGCAACGTCGCCACTGGAACCCGATTTGACTCGCTCACTGATTTGCCGCCAGCTGGTGTGGATCGTCTGCAATTCGAGGCAACGGCGGGAGACCGCATCTACGTGGATCATCTCATCGGAACTGATGCTCTGCGCCTGCTGCTTTATCAGCCCGACGGCACGCTGGTCTTTTCCAACATTCGTCTCGATAGCGATGTCGACCCCTACACCACGACTGCGACGGGCACCCACTATTTGTTTGTCGAAAGTTCAAACGATGAGGCGGAAGCTTACGCGCTCCGTATTCTGCTTGACCGCGAGACACCGGTCCTTCCGCTTGGGCCATCGCAGTCGGGCACCCTCGATCCAGGCAGCCAAACAGAGATTTTTCAGTTTGATCTCAGTGTGCCGACACGTCTTCGCTTGGATCGCGAGGTGCTTTCCGGATCTGCAGTATTCCGCCTTTTTGATCCGAGCGGCGATTCAATCCCGATCAATAACAATAGCAGTATCCCGATTGAAACTACGGAACCGGGGACCTACCTCTTCGCGGTCATCGGCACCTCCGACACGACGACGGACTACGATTTTCAACTGACTCCGCTGGTCGAGACTACCTTCGATTTGCCGACAAATACTACCGTCACCGGCCTGATTGAGGACCGGAATCAACTGACTTTCCATACTTTTTCGGGAAGTGCCGGGCAGGTAATTCGCTATCGTGCGGTCAGCCCCGAACCGGCTTTTAACACGACCTATCACGTCTATGGTCCGGGGGCCGAACTGCTTTTTGACGGTCGTGCCTTGGATGATCAGCTGCCGGTCGAACTCCCTGTTGATGGCGATTACATCTTCGTCTTCGAAAAACCGGATGAAACTACCGAGACATTCGGCTTCCGGGTGCAGGACTTTTCGGGAGCGCCTCTCCTGGGTGGCTCTAAGCTATTGGAAGGTGATTTTGTGGAAGCAGAGGGAGACGCGCTCATCCGCGTCGAAGCACTCGCCGGCCAGACCATCACATTGACCTTTGCCTTGGACACGCTGTCAAAGGACGCGGTCGGGATTCTTGATGAATTTGAAAACCTGAGCACCGGGCAGGGCGGCACCGAGAATGGCTATCGCGCAATTGAAGCGGCGGCCCGACTGCCTTTCCGCCAGGGTGCCGCTGTAAACTTTATTCTCGTTACCGATGAAGATTGCGATTGTGCCGCCCCGGCTGCCGAGTTGCGTCCTGAATTACAGGAATTATTGAACGATATCGGCGCGAAATTAAACACGGTCGTGAATCTTAGGATTCGCGATGGCGAAGAACCACCGAACGACGCGGTCGGAGTGGATAGCGATGCGATCTACTACAGACCGGATGGAGCAGCTGGCTTCACCACGAGTTCGACCGGAACGGTCGAAGCAGGGCTGGCTCCGGCAAATGCAACCGCGAGGGATACGGTCGAGGACTACGCGGAACTCGCCTGGGCCACCGGAGGCGCGGCTTGGGATCTGAATCAATTACGGGAGGGTGGTCTGACCGCGCAATCCTTCACCTCTGCCTTCGTAACGATCAAAGCCGAAGAAATCCTTGAAGATCTCGCTTCCTTGGATGTCATCGCCTCCGATTCGTCCGCTCCCTTCGTCAATCTGACCGGACCGCTCGCAGATGTTGAAGGTGGGTCGAACGCCGAGTTTTCTGTTGAGTTGGTAGGCGAAGAGAACGCTCGTAGCTTCGACCTTCTTTTCATCCGTCCTCGGAGCGGGAACATCCTCGGTTCGCTTCCCGTGGTTCTGGGATATGGTTACCGCTATGTGGTTCAAGCCAATGACCCGGATGGTGACCTGCTTTCCTTCTCTGCATCGACCGCGCCTCTTGGTGCCAGTATCGACTCGACCACAGGACTTTTTGAATGGCAGCCTACCGCCACAGGAGTATTTCCGTTAACAATTGGCGTAGACGACGGGAGGGGCGGGAACGACCAGCAGTCTTTTGAAATCGAAGTCTTCGCTCCCTCTGGAAATTCGGTTCCGATTATCGAGGGCACACCGCAGGGCAACGCCATCGCTGGGCGCGATTTCTCCAAGCGGATCAAAGCGTCGGACCCGGACGGCGACACGCTCCTTTATCTGGTTGAAGAGGGGCCAGACGGCCTTACCCTGGACATTCGTAGCGGGCAATTGACCTGGACGCCCGAGGCCGGACAGATTGGAGAAAACCGAATCGTGGTGCGCGTGCTTGACGGGCGAGGTGGTATCGCTGTTGCGGACTTTATCCTGGAAGTCGTGGCCGATTCGGATAATCGTGCGCCCGCCTTTGAGAGCGCACCGTTGAGTGCAGGCGCGCCCGGCGAGGTGTATCGCTACGATGCCGTGGCCGTCGATCCAGATGGTGATACCGTTCGCTACTCCCTTGCATTCGGTCCAGACGGCATGGCGGTCGGTGCGGATTCCGGGGTTCTCACGTGGAGGCCGCGCAGCGACCAGAGCGGCACTTTTTCTGTTGTACTGCGGGCAAGTGATGCTTTCGGTGCGGCTAGCCTCCAACGATTCTCCGTGCGTGTGAGTGGCTTGAATTCGGCCCCCGTCTTTACCTCAGCACCTCCTTTGTTTGCGGGTGCGGATCAAGCCTATGGTTATCTTCCGGTCGTCCAGGAAGCGGATGGTGACAACCTCGACTTCTTCCTCGATCAAGCGCCAGCCGCAATGACTGTCGATCAATCCACGGGCCGCCTGCTCTGGGTGCCGGGTGCCGCTGACCTCGGATTGCATCCGATCACGCTACGGGCACTCGATGCCAGAGGTGCCTCTGCTGTGCAAACTTTTGACCTCAACGTTTTATCCACGCTCGACAATGAAGCTCCGGAAATCGTCTCGACGCCCGCAACTCTCGTTCGGTTGGATTCCGTTTGGTTCTACAATGTGCTCGCAAACGATCCTGAAGGGTTTCCAGTCGAAGTTTCGCTGGACGAGGCTCCCGAGGGCATGTCTGTGGATGCTAATGGTCTGGTTTCCTGGAATACCGTTGCCCGCAGCTTGGGTAGTTACTCCGTTGCTGTGCGGGCCGAGGATCCGCTCGGTGCAGCTACGGTCCAGAACTTCGAACTTGCGCTTGTCGAGAATCGACCCAACACCGCTCCCTCCATCACCACGACTCCAGGCACGTCCGCTGTAGCCGGACGTGAGTACGCCTACGATCCCATCGCGACCGACCCGGAAGCGGACGCGCTTACCTGGCGCCTGGATGCCAGCCCGACCGGCATGTCCCTCTCCCCGGATAGCGGTGCTTTGCGCTGGACCCCTCGGATCGATCAAGTCGGGACTCACACGGTCGAGCTCTCGGTTATCGACAGCGAATCGGCCTCGTCACTTCAAGAGTTTGAGATCGTCGTCCATCCGGTAAATACCGCGCCTTTGATCGCTTCTGCTCCGCCCACCACTGTGGCCGCCGAAGCTGCCTACAATTACATCGTAGCCGCAACCGACGCGGAGGGCGACGCAGTGGTGTTCACCTTGGTCAATGGCCCTGCCGGTATGCTGCTCGATTCCAACAGTGGTCTCCTGACTTGGCTGCCCGAACTCGGCGATGTCGGCACGCACGCGATCGAAATTTTGGCCTCCGACGGTTTCGGTGGCAGTGCTCGTCAGCTCTTTGACCTCGAAGTTGTCGATACCACTCCGAACGAACCGGCGCGAATTACCTCAACACCCGCTCTAGCCGCTCAGGCAGGTCTCCTCTATTCCTACCAGCTCACCGCAGAAGATCCGGAAAGCCAGCCGCTCACCTTCTCTTTGGAAAGCGGCCCCGCCGGAATGACGCTGAATGCCACTGGCGGACTTGTCGAATGGCAGCCCGGCACTGCACAGGCTGGTCCCAATTCGGTCGAATTGTGGGTCACGGACTCGGCCGGGAACGTATCCTACCAAAGCTTCACCGTCACTGTCCTCCTTGAAAACGCCAATCCTGCGATTCTTTCAGCACCCACCGGCCCCGCCACGGTCGGACTGCCTTATGTCTATGAAGTCGTTGCAAACGATCCCGACGGCGATTCGCTACAGTATCGTATCGTTGCCGGTCCAGACGAAATGACGATCCGTTCAGATGGCCGCATCACATGGACGCCCTCCATCGGCGATGTCGGCGTGGTAGCGATTCGGATTGAAGCCTTCGATTTGCTTGGTGGTGTCTCGGGGCAGGAGTTCAACCTCCCGGTGTTGATCGATAATGAGCCACCTCAGGTAGTCATCCAACTAAGTGAAAACCCCGTTCTGGTCGGCACGCAGGTCGAAGTCGAGGTGCGCGCCACCGACGATGTCGCAGTCGTCTCCCGCTCCGCAGAGTTCGGCGGAATCCCACTGGCACTCGACGCCAATGGGCGCGCCACGGTCGTGGCTGAGAATCCAGGCCTCTTCTCTATCACTGCAACGGCCACCGATGGGCTTGGAAACGTCGGCATGGCCGAACAAACCCTCGTCGCATCGGAGACGCTGAACGACGAAGCACCTTTCGTCTTTATCGAGTCCCCCCTCCCGTCGAGCACCATCACCCAGCCGGTTCTGGTCCGGGCCACCGTGACCGACGAAGACCTCGCTTTTTACGCTCTGGAGATCGCTCCGGCGGACGGTGGTGACTACTGGGAGATCGCGCGCGGCGGGTCTGTGGTCGATGACGCTGTTACCGGAACATTGGATCCCACCCTCCTCGACAACGGGATCTATAAGTTGCGCCTCGTGGCCGAGGATGTTTTGGGCAACCGCTCAGCAGACGAGTTTACGTTTGATGTTGCGGGAGCGTTGAAACTCGGGAACTACGCGGTCAGCTTCACCGATATGGAAGTGCCGGTGGCTGGCATTCCTATAACCGTGTCCCGCACCTACGACACCCTGCGGGCGAATCGCAACGGGCGGGTTGGCTACGGCTGGCGTATCGATGTTTTGGATACGCGCCTACGTACGACTTTGTCTGGAGACGTGCAGGAGGGCGACGAGATTCTCCCAGCCTTCCGATTTGGAACCCGCGTCTACGTGACGCTCCCGGACGGTCGTCGCGAGGCCTTTACCTTCGAGCCCAAGCTGAACAACCGATTTTTCCCGATCTTCGATCCGACCTTCGTCGCGGACCCTGGCGTAGATAGCACTTTGACCGTCGATATCCACGACCTCCGCTTCAACGATGTGACGGGCGAATTCGAAAGCTACATCGACCGCCTGCCCTACAACCCCGCAGCACCGGCTTTCGGTGGCGTTTACCGACTCACGACCAAAGAAGGGCTCACCTACCGGATCGAGGGTATCAGCGGTGATCTGAGCCGGATCTCGGATCGCAACGGCAACACATTGATGATCGACGATTCCGGCATCGTTGCCAACACTGGGGAGCGGGTCACCTTCGAAACCGACCCCTCGGGACGCATCGCGGCAGTCATCGACCCCTCTGGCAATCGTGTGGAGTACGGATACGATGCTGCAGGTGATCTCGTGAGGGTTGAGGATCGGGAGGGCAATGTGACCACCTTCCACTATCTTGAAGACCCGGCGCATTATCTGTCGCGCATCGAAGATCCGCTCGGTCGTACCGGTGACCGAAGCGAGTACGATGCGGAGGGCCGACTTGTGCGCCGCTTCAACGGAACCTCCGGTGTTCTCGAGTATGCCTACGACCCCGGGAATTCCCTGCAAACCAGCACCGATGCCCTGGGTAACACTACGACCTACGAGTATGACGCACGCGGCAATATCGTCGCCGAGATCAATCCCCTCGGAGGCATCATCCGCAGCACTTACGATGCGAATGATCGGCTGCTCAGCCTGACCGACGAACTCGGGCGCGAAACGCTATACGAGTACGACGATGGCGGCAACGTGCTCTCCCGCACCGCGCCGGGCGGCTTGGTCACGAGCTACACCTATAACAGCCTCGATCTTCCGCTCACGATCACCGATCCGCTTGGGCATACCATCACCCATACCTACGATGCGGCAGGAAACCTAACGTCCACGACGGATAAAAACGGCAAGGTCACCACCATGGTCTATGACCCGCGCGGCAACCGTATTCGGCATGTCGCTCCCACGGGCGACGTCACTGAATATGAGTACGACGGTCGCAGCCGTCTCCTGCGCCGCACCGACCCGAATGGTGCGGTCCGCAGCTATACCTATGATGCGAACAACAATCCAAGCTCCGAAACCATAATGGTGACGAGCCCTGACGGTCCGCCGACTGAGCTCACTACCTTGATGGAATACGATAGCGAGGATCGCTTGGTCCGGCAGACCAACGCCGCTGGCGAGGAGACTCGCTTTGAATATGACGGCCTCGATAATCTCACTGCTGTCGTCGACCCCTCGGGAAATCGTAACGAAATCGTTTACAACGCAGCTGGAGCTATCGCTTCTCAAAGCTTTCCTGAAGGCCGTGTAGTCAGTCGGACCTACGACCTGAAGGACAGGTTGGTGAGCCGCACCGCGCCGGATGGCTCGATCACTCGTTACGAATATGATGCCAAGGATCGACTTGTCGCTGTCATCCATCCGGACGCGACGCCGGATAATCCGGATGATAACCCCCGCGAGCGATTCGCTTACGATGCGGCTGATGCCCGCACCGAAGTGACTGACGCGAACGGAGCCACCACCCGATATGAATACGGTACGGTTGGTCGAATTGTGCGTGTCATTGATCCGCTGGGAGCAATTTCTGAATTCACTTACGACGATCAGGGCAACAAACTGACGGAGACCGATCCTCTCGGGAATATTACGAGATTCGAATATGATGCGGAGGGCAACCGTGTGAAAACAACCTTCGCCGACGGTGCGATCGAAACTGCCCAGTATGACGCACTGGGCCGGATTATCGCCAAAACAAACGCGCTTGGTGCGACCACCGGGTTTACCTACGCGACAGGCACCTCTGGTCGGAACAGTCAATTAGCAACGGTTACGGATCCCCTGGGCAACGTTCACGAGTATGAATACGACGAAGCCGGGCGCCTTGTCCTGCGTCGTGATCCGCTTGATCGTGAGACCCGGATTACCTACGACGAAGCCGGACGCCGTACGGGTTTGATCCGTCCACTAGGCGGAGCAAAGACGATGGAATACGACGAGAATGGAGGGCTGGTTGCGGTGATCAACCCCGACGGCTCCCGAATCGAAATGAGCTACGATTCGGCTGGTCGCCGAATCAGGAAAGACCTGCCGGATGCGACTGACGTGGTTTACGAGTATGACCTGTCCGACCGCCTGGTCTCTGTCGCAGATGGGCGCGGGTTGACTGAATTCACATACGATTCTCGAAATTGGCTTTCCGAGCGCCGTGAGCCGGACGGGCGCTCCATCGCATACAGCTATGATGAACTCGGTCGGGTGACGCGGCGGGATCTCGCGTCCGGTTCAATCCACTCGACCTACGACGCAGTCGGACGCCCCCTGAGCGTGACCGATCCGGATGGGGGAGTGACGACACACGCCTACGATTTGGCGGGCAATCTCCTGAGCACCGACTTCCCGAACGGAGTTCGGGAAGCCCGCACCTATGATCAACGCAATCGCGTTCTCTCGATTTCTTGGAGTCTTGCCGGAGTTCCTTTCGACGGTCTACAATACGTCTATGATCTGGCCGGGCGTCGAACACAGATCACCTTTTTCGATGGCACGACTCACGATTTCGGATACGACTTGGCGGATCGACTCGTTTCCGAAACGATCTCGCCCCCATCCGCTGGGGCGCGTATGATTACCTATGCCTATGACGCCGCTGGTAATCGCACCCTGCGCACTGATAGCGCCGAAGGACAAACGGTCTATGCCTACGATGCCAACGACCGGCTGATCTCAGCCACGAGCGGCTCCACCACAATCACCTACAATTACGACATAAATGGAAACCTAACCAGCATCGACGATGGCTCCGGTACCGTTCCTGGTTATACTTGGGACGCAGAGGGTCGTTTGCTCGGAGTCGGGGAGATTTCTTATGAGTATGATTTTTCTGGAATACGCGTAGCCAGAACCGAAGGGGAGGACACCGTGCGCTATCTCGTCGATCATCGCGCCGGACTGCCCGCTGTTTTGGAAGAATATGCCCCGGACGGCACGACTCTCGCTTCCTTTGTCCGCTCCCATCGTCTCGTCTCCCAAGAGCGGTCGGCCGGTCGGAGCTATTACCGCCGTGATGCTCTAGGCTCCGTCATCGCCTTGGACGATGCCCTCGGCCAAAGTCTGAACACCTACCGTTATGATGGTTTCGGACGCCCACTGACATCCGAAGAATCTGTTTCGAATAGTTTCCGATTCACGGGAGAGCCCTACGATGCCGGAAACGACTTACTTTATCTGAGGGCACGTTACTACCAGCCGGGAGTAGGGCGTTTTACCAGCCCGGATCCATTTGTGGGCAATCCGATGCGCCCCAGCTCGTATCATGCATACCAATACGCCAGTGCGAACCCGGTTAATATCACCGACCCTACCGGCAAGTGGGATCTTACCGGAATGAATATGGCCACCGCGATTGTCGCTGATTTCCAGAGTGCCTTCGGGCAGGCCGGCACCACTGCC
>JBMYTY010000041.1:0-9064 GCA_049604855.1 Gammaproteobacteria bacterium
TCGCGCTCCTGGCGCAGTTCGAACAGTTGCATGGCTTGAACCAGCTCGATGCGCAGGCGTTCGATGTCCCAGGGCTTGGGGATGTAGCGGTGTATCTCGCCACTGTTGACGGCATCCACGGCGGCATCGAGTTCGGAGTAGGCGGTGGTCAGCATGCGTACGATGGCCGGGTAACGTTCCCGTGCGGTCTTCAACAGGGTGACCCCGGCGGCCACGGGCATGCGTTGGTCGGAGATCAACACGCCGATGCGGTGGGCGTGTTCCTCCAGAATCTCCAGCGCGGCGGCCACGCTTTCCGCGGTCAGAACCGGGTAGTCCTTTTCGATGGCGAGGCGGAAGTATTTCAGGGCCTTGGGTTCGTCGTCGACGAACAGGATGGCGGTGCGTGTGTCTTGGCTCATTTCCGTTGTTCCTCAGGGTGATCGGCTTCCATTCCCGTGGCGGGGAAGCTGAGTAGAAATTCCGTGAAGTGTCCGGGTGTGGATCGCACCTCGATGCTTCCGTTCAGTCCGGTCATGATGCGCTGACAGAAGGCGAGGCCGATGCCGTTGCCCGTGCCCCCGGTCTTGGTGCTGAAGAAGGGGTCGAAGATGCGCTCGCGAATATCGGCCTCGATGCCGCAACCGGTGTCGCGGAAACGCAGGCGGTTGGTGCCCCGCGCGGACCCGTCGTCACGCTCCAGGGTGATGCTGATGTGGCCCTCACCCGCCACCGCCAGGGCGTAGAGCGCGTTCTTGGTCAGGTTGAACAACAGGTAGTGGACGAGGGTGGCCGAGCCGTGGAAGGGGAAATCATGCTCCAGTTCCAGGTGCATCTTGGCCCGCTGCGCGTCGGTGAAGGGATAGCGCGCCATGGAATCGTTGACGCAGGCCGCCATGGAGGGGACCTCGCCCGCCTGTTCGTCGATGCTCTCGCCCCGGGTGTTCATCAGCAACATGTCGATCACGGTGTTGGCCTGGTCGATATCCCGGCTGATCCGGTCGGAGGTGCCGTCCAGGGCACTCAGGTGGGCACTGCGCAGGGGTTCTACGTCGAGGTTGGCATCGACGGCCGCGCGGTAGCCGGCGATGAGAGCGGGCAGATGGCGGCGTATGCCGGATACCGCCGAGCGCACGCTGCTCAGGGGCGTGCGCATCTCGTGGGCGATGTTGGCGGCCACCTCGAGCATGGTCTGCTGCCGGGCGTCCAGAAGGGCGCGTTCGTGGCGCTTGCTCAGGAAGCGGTTCATGGCCTCGTGCAGGTAGCCACGCAGGGTTTCGATGTCCCAGGGCTTCACCACGTAGCGGAATATCTCGCCGCTGTTGACCGCATCGATCGCGCTTTCCAGGTCCATGTACGCGGTGGTCAATATGCGCTCGATACCGGGTGATTCCTGGCGCAATTCGGCGAGCAGTTCCAGGCCGGTGGAGCCGGGCATGCGCTGGTCGGCGATGACCACGCCGATGTCCGGTGCGTGGCTGTTCAGCAGGGTGCGCGCTTCGTCCACGCTGGAGGCCACGTGGATGGTGAACTCGCGGCCGTAGGCGCGTTGGAAGTACTTCAGACTCATGGGTTCGTCATCCACGTAGAGGATGCCGAAGCCCTGGCCGGAGAGGGCTTGGGTCCCGGGTTCCAGGTCGCTACCGTTCATGCGTCCCGCTCCGCCGGCTTACCCGCCGTGGGTTGGGTGTCCGCGGAGTCCGCGCCGCCCGCCGCGTCGGCGCGCGGCAGGGCCAGGCTGAAGGTGGTGCCCTCACCCAGGCGGCTGCGCACCTCGATGCGTCCGCCGTGGTTCTGGACGATGGTGTGGACGACGCTCAATCCCAGGCCCATGCCTTCGCCCACGTCGCGCGTGGTGAAGAAGGGGTCGAATACCCGGGAGGCGGTCTGCTCGTCCATGCCGGTGCCGTTGTCCGAGACCTCCACCACCACCAGGCCGTCCGTGACGTGGCCGCGCACCCGGATCAGCCCCGGGTCTTCTTCGCCGGCGTCGGCGCGCTCGTCGATGGCCTTACCGGCGTTGGTCAGCAGGTTCACGAGAACCTGGACGAGATGATTGCGTGAGCCCTCCACCTCATCGGTGGGTATGTCCCCGACATCGACCGTGATGGTCTTCAGCGCGTGGGCGGTGAAGTTCATGGCCGTGTTCAGCGGTTCGCTCATGGGGAAACGGTCGCCTTTCTCGGCGTCCGACGGGTAGGCAAAGGCACGCAGGTCGGTGACGATGCCGGCGATTCGCCCCAGCCCCTCGTTCATGTCACCGATCATCTCGGAGAGCATGGGGTCGTTTTTCACCGTGGGGTCCGACTGGGTCAGTTGAAGCGCCGTACGCGTGTAGTTGAGGGGGTTGTTGATCTCATGCAGCAGGCCCGCCGCCAGGTTGCCCAGGGCGTTCAGCTTCTCGCTATGGACCAGTTGCGACTGGGTGCTCTTGAGTTCGTTGAGGGTCTCGGTCAGGCGTTCGTTGCGCTCGCTCAGTTCGCGCTCTAGGCGCGCGTTCTCGAACAGGTTGCCGAGACGGGTGCGGACCTCGACGGTGCTGAAGGGTTTGATCAGGAAATCGTCCGCGCCATTGCGCAGGGCGGTGAGCTTGGACTGTTCGTCCGCCCGGGCGGTGAGCAGCATGATCTTCTGGTGCACCGGGGTGGGGTTCTTCTTCAGGCGCCGACAGACCTCCAGCCCGTCCACATGGGGCAGCATGAGGTCCAGCAGGATCAGGTCCGGTTTGTGGCGCGCGGCCTGGTCCAGGGCGTGTTGGCCATCGCGTGCGGTGATGACGTGATAGTCCTCCGTCAGGACCTCGGTCAGGTATTGGCGCATGTCGGGCTCGTCGTCCACCACCAGCACCAGGGGCAGGTCGTCGGCCCCGTCGCCATCGTCCCAGTATTCGATCTCCTCGGGCCGGTCGGGCGTCAGTCCGCCCTGCAACGCGGCGGCGCGGTGAAAGCCCTCAAGGCCGGTCATTCCTTCGTTCATGTCGCGCTCCATGGGTGCGTGATCGGTTTGTTGTTGTTCCGTCTCCACCTGCAGGTCCGACATCAGCGGCAGGCGCACGCGCAGGGTGGTGCCCGCGCCCGGTTCGCTGTTCACCCGGACCTCGCCGTTGTGCTGCTCCACCAGTTCCTTCACCAGCGCGAGCCCCAGCCCCGTGCCCTGGTGGCGGCGGGTGGTCGAGCCATCGGCCTGTCGGAAGCGGTCGAACACGTGGGGAATCAGGTCCTTGGGGATGCCGATGCCCTGGTCGCGTACCTCAAGCACCGCCCAGGGCTCATCCAGGCGCGTGACGATCGTCACCTCGCCCCCCGGCTCGGAGAACTTGATGGCGTTGCCGATGACGTTGATGGCGATCTTTTCCAGCGCGCCCGAATCGGCATGAATCAGCAGGGGGGCGTCTCCACGATGGCGAACCAGGCTGATTTGCTGGGTATCGGACAGGTGCACCATGGAGTCGGTGATGCCGTCGATGAGGCCGTGCAGTTCCTGCGCCTGCATGCGCAACTGGCTCTTGCCCTCCTGCAGACGCAGGACGTCGAGCAATTCGTTCACCATCTTCAGCAGGCGCAGGGCGTTGCCGCGGATGATGCCCAGGGGCTCGGCGACCCGGTCCGGAAGTTGGCCGCCCAGCTCCAGCAGGTGTTGAACCGGCGCCAGGATCAGGGTCAGCGGGGTGCGCAACTCGTGGCTGACGTTGGCGAAGAAGTCGGATTTGAGACGGTCCAGCTCGCTCAGTTCCCGGTTGCGCTCGTCCAGTTCGTAGTTCAGGCGGAAGGTCTCGAAGCGGCGCCCCGACTGGTAGTGACTGGCGATGATGCAGATGATGCTGGTGGAGCCGATGAAGAACAGGTTGTTGGCGAAATCCGCCCAGTTCGCGCCCTGGCCGGGGGCCCCCGTAGCATGCAGCGCGCACGCCGTGCTGTAGATCAGGATGGTGCCCACGCAGACCACCAGGGTTTCCACCAGGGTCCAGGGCAGCAGTACGAACATGACTACGATGACCAGGTTCAGGCCCGCGTAATAGGGTGATGCGGCGCCCTCGGTCACCAACACCAGGGCCGCGATGGAGGCACTGCCCAGCAGGGCGGCGATCACCCCCAGCAGCCGGGCGTAGCGCACCACGGAGGTGAAGCTGACCGCCAGCAATACGCCGAACAGCACATCGAAGGTCAGTCGGATGGTCGTCAGGGCGGCGATGGCATCCGGGTACACCAGCCAGTCCAGTCCCAGGAAGGTGGGGTTGAGGATCATGTACAGGATCATGGAAAAGCGCATGAGGCGGACCCGGGCCTGGTAGTCCAGGTCCAGGTAGGCATCGCGAAGGTCCTCCGGGACCGACGCGGGAATGCCGTCCAGCCAGGGGCTCATGGGCTGTCCGTCGCTTCGAGGTCCGCGGGTTTGCGCACTTCCAGGATGAGATTGAGCAGGGTCTCGTCCGTGTACATCTTCTGCTCGCCCAGGCCCGGCACCAATGACCCCATACAGGCCTCATCCCGGTAGATCAGATGCCACTCGGCCAGGTGCTCCATGGTGAAGCGGTCTTCGTTGCCCACGCGCATATTGGTGACGAAAACCAGCCCGCCGGGGCGCAACCATCGGTAGAACAGCCGGATGACGCGGCCGCAGACCTTGTCCGACAGGTAATCGAACAGGCCCGCGCAGTAGATGATGTCGAACTGGTCGCCGCGCGTGCCCGTCTTCACCCGCGTGGCGTCCTTGAGCAGTTGGTGAATGGACTCGTGAATGCGCGTCAGCTCGGGATGCACGCCCGTTTCCTCGCGCACTTCCCCAAGCCGCTGCATGGCGTGATCCAGGGTGGTCTCGCTGAAATCCATGAGGTGGAAATGGCAGCGATTGCCCAGATCGGATGCGCGCAGGAAACGCTGAATCTCAAAGGCCGGGCCGCAACCCACCGTGAGAATGTTGATGGGCGTGGTCTGATCGGTCTGTTCGGCGCGACGCGCGGTCTCGGCCTTGAGCATGGTCAGCAACTGGTCTGAACGATTGCGCACCGAGAGGGCGATGGGCCGTTGCAGGAACAGGTAATGGATGAGCCGTCCGTAGGTGTTGGTGCCTTCCGGGCGATTGCGGTAGATCATGTTGATCATCTCGTAATCGCCGGCGTAGCCCAGGGGCTTGTTGAAGGTCCGGTGCATGAACGGCGCGGGCATGACCAGGGCATGGATGTCGTTCTGGCTGTAGCTCTGGTAGCGGACGGTCTCTTCCGGGTCCACGTTGCGGGCCGCGGACTCGAACTCCTCGAACCGCTCATGCAATGGAGCGGCGAGTCCGCGCGCCAGTTCCACGAAGAACTCATCATCGTGCCTGCCCGCGGCGGGTGCGGCGTCCGCGCTCGCGACCATGTCGGTCTGCTCCAGCCAGCGGTTGAGCTGGCCGAGGAAACTGCGCAGATTGTTCACCGCCAGGCGGTAATCGTCGTTGAGGATGTTGGCGCCCCGCCAGTCGCCCACGAAGCGATCGATCTCCGCGCGCAGGCCCTCGCCGTCCCCATACAACTGGTTGAGGTCCTGCCAGGGATCGATGAGGGTCACCGAGACGATCAGCAGGAGGCCGGTGTTGACCAGGTTGTGCACCACGGCGCGGCCGTCGTAGATCACCCGTTCACCCCGGCGTATGCGCAATCCCTGCAGGATCTCGCTGAGCTGCACGATGGAGTAGGGGTTGTAGACCTCGAAGATGACGGCGCTGCGGCTCAGGCGCAGCAGGGTGCCGCGGGCATCCTCACCCTGGGAGTTCTTGAAGGTGATGACGCTCTGCAGCCCGCCCAGGGAACCCGCCTTGGATGCGTTCGCGGCACTGGGGCGTCGGCGTGCGGCGCCGGACTCGTGCGCGGGATTCTCGTTGGGCACGACCATGTTTGCTTCTCCTGCCGGCAAATCAGCATGGATGTCGATTACGAGGGGCATGGGCGCCCGTCGCGAAACGTCCGTGGACGCTCGCGCGGGGCGGTGGCCATGCTCCGCTTATGAGGTGATCACCGGTGGGTGATGGTCTGACGTGCGGATCGCCGTCGGTCGGACGATGTTCCACAACGTTCAGCAGCGTCCCTGCGGCGTGCTGTTTATCCGCTGAGCCGGGAGCGCGATCTTGTCATGGCCCGAGAGCACATACGCCGTTGCGGCCAGGTTGGTCAAACGGCCGCAACGTGGAATGGATCGGTCGGGGGCGTCAAGACGCCGGGCCATGAATGGATCGGAACCCGCCTGAGCTTCGTTCCCCGCCCGTGGAGTCGGTACCGGCGTCCCTTTTGCGCAAACCGGAATGTAGGGTGCCACGGACGTGCTCAGTGCACGCGATGGGCGTTGAACCGAGCAGCGCGGATGTTCCAGAAACTCAGGCAATTGTCCAGGGTTTCCCCCGTATTCGAGGCCACTTTCCGCAGCAGATGCCGTCCGGGGGCGTGTTCCCAGCCCTGGCCGTGCAACTCGACCTCGAACTCGGCGCGGTTGCGATAGCGCGCCGCCTGCCGGTGCAGTTCGGACTCCCATACCTCCAGCAGGGCGGACAGCAGGGCATCGCCCAGTCCCTGGCCGCGCCAGGGCGGACTCACGTAGATGTTCAGCGGTAGCAGGGCCAGGCCGAGGGTCTCGCCGCTCAGGCTGATGCGGCGGTGGAAGCTGACGAAACCCAGCGGCTCGGCGGGGTTGTCGGCCCCGAAGATCACGATGCGCTGGGTCTCCTCGCGTTGGTCCAGGCTGCGCGCGAAGCCCGGCTCGCTGAGTGCGTCGCGCAGGCTGTACCAGCGTTCGTCGACATTGAGCTTCAGGGGGGGCGCGAACTCGAAGCCCTGGGGGGCACGATGGGTGCGAAAGGGGTGCTCGGCGTGGCGCCAGTCCAGGTCGCGCAGCAGCCCGGACGAATCGACCTTTTCACCGGGGCCGGGGCGCTCCCGCCATTCGCGTTCCGCGGCCATGAAATGCGCGTGCATGCACTCCGCCGGGCAGTGCCGTGGCGCGTTGTACAGGAGCAGTTGCGGACGCGGCTCTTGGGCGGAGGTGCCCGGGTGATTCGCGTAGCAGAGATAGCCCGATTCGTTGGGCCGGTAACGGGGCGAGAGTTGCGGCGCGGGCAGGGTGCTCATGAGCGGCTGAGTATCTCGACGCAGGCGTTGCAGCGGCTCAGGGCGGCATCCATATCCCTGTCCATCATGCTTTGGATGCGCCCCTCCATGGCCTGGGTCAGGCGCCCGTGATCACGGCCCAGGTTGCCGGTATCCATGCGCGGGACGAGGTGGACCTGCCAGGCCTTGTAGCGTTCCAACTGGTGGCGGATCTCCCAGCCACAGCAGATCCCGGCGGCCACGCTCAGGGCGGTTCCGAAGCCCAGGCCCCGATGTTCGGGCATGACGAACAGGTCGCGCAGATGGAAGTCCAGCACCAGATTGCCCTCACCGGCGGGCGACAGCCGTCGACGCAGATGGGCATAGCCCAATGGTGCAGTGGGGTTGGCGCTGGCGAACAGCACCAGGCGGTGGGTTTCACTGGCGCCTTCATCCGCGCGCTGGAAGTCAGGCAGGTCCATGCAGCCACGCTGGTGTTCCATGCTGTCGGCCGGGCTGTCGGCCAGGCGAGGGTAGGTGGCCAGGGAGCCCCGGATATGGCTGAGCAGGGTCTCGCTGTCGCAGTGCCCGGGCGCGGCGTAGACCAGCAATGGCGGCTGATCCTGGATCTGTTTGAGTCGACGATGCCCCACCAGGTAGGGCGCCAGGTCATCGCGGTAGTCCAGGTCGAACAACAGGCCGGAGACATCGCCGCCCAGGTTCGCCTTGACCCTGGGCGGGGGCAGTTCGGGCGCCTGGGCCTTGCCGGGAAAGGGCGTGGGTTTCATGGGCGCCTTATGAGAACAGGGGCATGCATTCACCGGGCTCGGCGGGCGGTGTTGGTCCCGCCAGGGCGAGGATGGTCTCGGCGACCTTTTCGGGCGCAAGGCCCTGTTTCCTGCCGGAGAAGGTGATCTGCATGTCGGTCGCGACCATGCCGGGACACAAGCCATGCACGCGTACGCCACGGCTGGCGGTTTCCTTGGCCAGGCTGGCGGTGAAGCCCACCACGGCGAACTTGGAGGCGCAGTAACTGCTCACCTCCGCTATGCCGGTGAGACCCGCGCCGGAGGACACGTTGACGACTACGCCGCTGCCGCGCGCCAACATGCCCGGCAGCAGGGCGCGGGTGAGCAACATGACCCCGGCCACGTTGACATTGAGCGTGGTCTGGATGCTCTCGGCCGATTCCGCCTCGTAGGGGCCCTTGTAGAGGTAACCGGCGTTGTTCACCAGGATGTCCACCGCGCCGTGTCGGTTCTCGACCTCGGCCGCCCAGGCCGCCGTGGCGTCGGCATCAGCCAGGTCGACGGCCATGCCATCCACGCTGCCGAGGGGGGCGAGGGCGCTTCGGGCCGCATTGACGCTGTCTACGCCGCGCGCGCAGAACACCACGCGGGCACCGGCCGCGAGAAACTGACGCGCGGTCTCGAAGCCGATGCCCCGAGAGCCCCCGGTGATGACCACCAATTTGTTCGTGAAATCGTTCATTGCTGTTGTTTACCTGCCCAAGGCCCGGGGAATCAAGGGACCGGCAAGGGGCATTCAGGGACGGACGGCCGCCTTGTCGCGGCCGGGGCGTCCGCTGAGGCACCATGGGGGCATGAAGACCCGCACCACATCGGCGACATCGAACGCCCCCCGGCACGGCCCGTTCCGCGCGGGCATCGCCGCGATCACCGCCTTGCTGTGGGTGGGCCTGCTTGGGGGCTGCGCGGCCCTGTCTCCGCATGAGGGCGACGGAACCGGTGCATGGGCTGAATCTCCGGCCTGGTGGTACGCGAAGTTCCGTTTTCATTGGCCCGAGGACCAGGACACGCCGGATTGGCTCCTCGACGGCATGGTGGCGCGCGAGGTGGTCGCGCCGATCCTGGCTGCGCACGGCGACGACATCCGCCTGTGGCGCTTCCACCGCCGCGCCGCCCGGGACGCCTCGTCCAAATGCGTGCGCAACGCGTCGACGCACTCGCGCAGGCTCTCCAGATCGGGCGTGAAGCGACGGCCGGCGCCGCTCGCCTCCACCATCTCCCC
>JBMYTY010000042.1:0-8897 GCA_049604855.1 Gammaproteobacteria bacterium
TGGGTGATTCCGGCACGGTCCGCATCGAGCACGAGTTCTTGGCCTTGGGAGAAGACATCCCGGAAGACGCCGCGGTGGCCACCGTGGCCCGTGATTGGCAGGCGCGGTACGAACGCGAGAGCTGCGCGGAGAACGGCGGCCCGGCCGACTGTCTGAGTGCCCCACTCGGTCATACCCGCGTGACACTGATCGGCGAGGAACTGGAGATCCGGCGTTACGAGACCAACCTGGGCAACTTCGTGATCGACCAGGGACTCGCTGCTTTCAGGGCCCAGGGCGCCCAGCTCGCCTTGGTGAATTCCGGCAGCCTGCGCCTGAACCAGAACGTCCCCGCCGGTGCCACCTTGACTCGCCGCACCCTGGGCGAGCTGTTCGCCTACCCCAGCCCCATGTCCGTGATCCGCATCGACGGCCGGACGCTGCAACGCGTACTCGACCACGCCATCACCGACTGGACGGGGAACGGACGCTGGTTGCAGGTGGCGGGTTTGGCGTGGCGTCACGACCCCGAGGCGGGGACCGCCAGCGACCTGACCCTGCTGGGCGCGGACGGTGCGCGGCCGATCCGGCCCGACGACACGCTGCTCGTGGTGGTCAATGACTACCTCATCGACCCCTCGGGTGATCAGGATGGCTA
Organism: Gammaproteobacteria bacterium; assembly: GCA_049604855.1. Lineage (GTDB taxonomy): Bacteria > Pseudomonadota > Gammaproteobacteria > JACKNK01 > JACKNK01 > JBMYTL01. Next base: position 638 of record JBMYTY010000042.1, read on the forward strand.
CACCATGCTGGGACCGGGGCAACGGCTCGACACCCAAGGCCCCGCGCCGGATCTGAGGGCCCTGGTCGCGGAAGCCATCAAGGCCGCGGGCGATGAGGGCATCGCCCCGGGCAAAGAGGGGCGCATCTGCACCAAGGGGCGAAGCGGGCCCTGTCTGGCGGTTTCCGCGCGTCCCTGACGGAAAGCAGGTCCAATATCAGTCCCGAGGGGAATGGGGCGCCGGGGCCCGCGCCTCCGGCTTCTCCGTCAGTTCCCCCGCGCCGAGCGCGACGGGCTGACGCTCGATCATGGGCGGTTCGGGCAGGGCTTCCTCATCCATCTTTCCCGCCAGCGCGGGAAATTGGCGGGCGCTGACCAGCACCCGCGACTCGAGGCTGCGCACGGACCGGTTGTAGGCATCCACGGCCTTGTCCAAGCGTGAACCCAGATCCGACCAGTGCTTGCCGAGTACACCGATACGCTCGTAGAGCGTCTTGCCCAACTCGGCGATCTCACGCGCGTTGCGCGCCAGGGCCTCCTGTTGCCATCCGTAGGCGACGGCCTTGAGCAGTGCAATAAGGGTGGTCGGGCTGGCCGGGATGACCTTCTGACCGGCGGCATACTCGATCAGGTCCAGATCCTGACTCAGGGCCGCACTGAAGAAGGCTTCACCGGGCACGAACAGAACGACGAATTCCGGTGTGAACTCGAACTGTTCGAAATAGCTCTTGCGACCGAGATCATTGACGTGCTTTTTCACCTGTCCGGCGTGGCGGACCAGGTGCAGTTGGCGCTCGTCCTCGGATTCCGCCTCCACCGCGCTGAGGTAGGCATCCACCGGGGCCTTGGCATCCACCACGATATGCCCCCCTCCGGGCAGGCGCACGATCATGTCCGGTCGCAGGCGTCCCTCTTCCGTGGTCGTGCTGACCTGCTCCTCGAAATCGCAGTGCTCCATCATCCCCGCCATCTCAACCACGCGGCGCAATTGCACCTCCCCCCACCGGCCGCGCGTCTGGGGCTGGCGCAGTGCCTTGACCAGATTCTCGGTCTGGGCGCGGATCTGGGGGAGCTGGACCTCCATCAGGGTCTTGACCTGCTGGTTCAGGCCCTCGTAGGCCCCGACGCGATCCTTCTCCAAGCGGGCCAACTGGCCATCAAACTGCTCCAGTCGTTCGCGTATGGGCCGGGTGATCTGCTCAATGGTCTTCTGGCGCTGGGTCAGATCGTCCTTCGCCCCTTGTTGGTACTTGTCCAGGACCGTGCGCGCCAGCTGCATGAAGGATTCGTTGTTGGACTTGAGGGCCTGCGCCGACAGCGCCTTGAAGGCGTCGGAGAGTTCCTTCTGGGCCTCCTGCACCACGGCCAGTTTGTCCGCCGCCTGCCGACGCTCCTGGGCCAGGCGTTCATTCAGCTGGCGCTTATCCGCCTCGGCGTCGGAGTATTGGCGCGTCTTCGCCTCCAGGCGGCTTTCCAGGGCCTGCGCGCGCTCTTCCAGACGCGCGATCCGGGCATCGCGTTCGTCCAGTTGCTGGTCGCGCACACGGATATCCGCCACGCGCCCGGCGAGGCTCATCTCCAATCCCTTCGACCGTTCCACCTGCTCTTGCATCTGTTCGGACAGCCCATGCCGGGTCTCCTCCATACGCCGCGCGGCGCGACGAGCGAGCAGGAGACCGGCAATCACGCAGACCGAGCCGGTGGCCAACGCCACGATGATCCACTGCAGTGCCGGTTCAATCCCGGCGAACTGTCGATACCAATGCTCCATGGGCGCCGAAGTCTACCCGCGCCTTCCGATCAGTCCGACTCGGGGATGGTGCTGGGCCCGATCTTCCAGCGACCCGGCAGTAGATCGAGTACCGAGCGGATGATGGACCCACCGGACTTGTCCGATGGGCCCTGTACGCTCTCACCGCCCGCGCATGGTGCCATCCGGCCTGGGCCCGAGCCCTGAATGAAGGGCATTTCAAAGGCGCCCTTGCAGCCTTCGTCCGCGAAATATCCGGTGTTCGGATCCACCCAGCGCCATTCCACACCCGGAGGCGGTTCGAGGCTCAGATTGCGCACGCCCATGCGCCTCATGATGTCGGCCCACACCAGCATGGCCCCGGACGCGCCGGTCAATCGGCTCGGGGAGTTGTCGTCCATGCCCAACCAGACAACGCCCAATCGATCAGCGGAGAACCCGGCGAACCAGGAGTCACGTAGGTCGTCGGTGGTGCCGGTTTTCCCGGCCACCCAGGCGTCATCGCCCAGCATGCTCCGCAGGTATCGCGCCGTACCTTCCCGGGTTACACCGACCATGGCGGTCTTGGTCAGGAATACAGCCGCCGGATCGAGCGCCTGCTCCACCTCCAGTGGATAACGCTGGAGTGGACGGTCATCGGCATCCGAAACCGAACGAATGGCCTTGATCGGGGTGCGGAAGCCACCCCCGGCCAGGGTCTGGTACATGCGGGTGACATCAAGGGGTGAGAGATCGGTCGCCCCGAGAAGCAGGGACGGGTAGGTGTTCAGTGGCTTGTCCACGCCCATCCCGCGCACCGTATCGATCACCGAATCCAGGCCCAGTTCCAGGCCCAGTCTCGCGGTGGACGTGTTGTACGAATGAACCAGTGCATCGTAGAGCGTGACGTCGCCGTGATTTTTGTTGTCGGCGTTTTTCGGCTCCCAGACACTGCCATCCTGGCGTACGCGGTGACTGATCGGCCCATCATCGACCAGGGTGGTCAGGGTATAGCGCTCCGGTTGGCTCAAGGCCGTCAGATAGACCGCGGGCTTGATCAGGGAACCGATGGGCCGCACCGCGTCGAGGGCCCGGTTGAACCCTGAGAAGGCCGGGTCACGCCCACCCACCAGGGCCAGGACCTCTCCGGAGTCAGTGCCGGTGACCACCGCGGCGCCCTGCAATTGTTCGGTGGGCAGTTTGAACCGCTTCTCCAGGTAGCGTATCCGACCGGCCACGGAGCGTTCCGCGGCATCCTGCGCCAACGGATCGAGCGTGGTGAAGATGCGCAATCCCTCGCTGGTCAGGTCCTCTTCGCGATAGTCACGCCGCAACTGTCTGCGTACGAGGTCCATGAATGCCGGGTAACGCGTGGTGCCCACCGGAGGCTTGTCAGTCACCCCCAGGGGCCGTTGGCTTGCGCCGGAGACAGCGGCGGCCGTCACACTGCCCTGCTCCCCCATGATGCCCAGAACCAGATCGCGACGTTCGCGGGCGCGATCCGGATTGCGCCGTGGATTATAGTAGCTGGGCCCCTTGACCAGTCCCACCAGCAAGGCCATGTGCTCCAACTCAAGCTCCGCCAGGGGACGTCGGAAGTAGAACCAGCTGGCCTGGCCGAATCCATGGATCGCGCGCCGCCCCGCCTGCCCCAGGTAGACCTCGTTCAGGTAGGCCTCGAGGATTTCGTCCTTGTCGTAATGAAACTCCAGCAACAAGGCCATCAGCGCCTCGTTCACTTTGCGTTGAAGGGTCCGCTCGCTGCTCAGGAAGAAGTTCTTTACCAACTGCTGGGTCAGGGTGGACCCGCCCTGGACCACGCCCCCGGCGCGGATGTTCGCCCACAATGCGCGGGCTATACCGCGCGGATCGACCCCGAAGTGGCTCCGGAAGCCGCGATCCTCGGTCTCGATAAGGGCATCGATGAGGGGCTTGGGCACCTGCTCAAGGCGTACCAGGATCCGGTCCTCTCCCGCCGCCGGATAAATCCCGCCGATATTCACCGGATCCAAGCGCAGAATTCCCAGATCCTCGCCCGCCACGGTCTGAACCGTCCGCACCCGGCCATCGCGGAAATCGATCTGCGCACGGCGCGACGCCTCGGCACCATCCCAGAATCTGAAGGCGCGGCTATGCAGGACGATGCGCTGTTTGCCGCGCGCGTAGCTACCCGTCTTGCCGGGATCGGCGACACGCCGATAACCCAGCATGGTCAGCTCACGTTCCAAGCCGTCCGGATCGAGTTCCAGGCCGGGGAACACCTCCAGGGGACGGGCATAGACCTGGGCCGGAAGGGACCACCGTTTGCCTTCGAAACGCGTCGTAACCTGGTAATCCAGGTAGGCCAGGTAGGGTAGAAAGAGAATCAGACCAATGACCAACACCCAGCGCAGCAGCGCGCGGGCCATGCCGGAGCGGCTTCCAGCGCCGCGCCCGGATTTACCCCTGCTGGCCGACCCGCGCCTGCCTTTGTCAGGCGCTTTCGCGCCGCTCCCGGACGATGTCCCTGTCTTGCTCTTCCCCTGTCCCCGTCGTACCGGGTTCCGGGACTTGCGTCGGGTGGCCACGAGCCTCAGCGGCTAAGACTGCCGAACACCTTCTTGAGGTTGTCGGTGGTCCACTGAGCGGGATTCTCCCGGATCTTCTTTTCCTCGGCCGCCATCATCACGTAGAGCCCGTCCAGCGCCTTCTCGGTGACATAAGCGTCGAGATCCCGTGCTGTGTCGTCCCCGCCCCCCAGCAGGGAACCCAAGCCTCCGAGTCGGCTGGCCTGCTCCTTTGCGGCCCCGGCGAATCGCTTGTAGTAGGACGTCAGATCCACCGCGTCCGTGGCCTCCTCGACGAGAGGACGCATGCGACTGCTCAGATCCGTATGGGTGGTGCGTTTGAGATAATCGGTAGCCGCCGAATCCCCGCCCCCCAGGATCTGCTTCGCGTCCTCGAAACTCATGCCCGTGATGGCCTTGCTGAACACCGGGGTCGCCTCATGCACGGCCTTCTCCGCCGCACGATTCAGGGTCGTCTCGAAATCATCCGCCAGGCTCTCCCGACCGACCATGGCCAGCCCCTTGCGCAGGGTCGCCATTTCATCGGGTAAGGGGATGCGGACCTGGGCGTTGCCGAGATAGCCATCCACTGCTCCCAGGGAACCGATGGCGCGCCCCGCCCCTTTCTCAAGCGCCTGTTTCAGTGCCTTGGCGGTCTCACCCTGGGTCAAGGCGGCAAGTCCACCGGTTCCGGATCCCGATGCCGTTTCGCCGGTAATGGTCGGTGCGGCCTCCTTGGCTTTGTTCAACCAATCCTTCCAATCCCCACTGGCCGGGGCGGCGACCATAAGGAGACCGGACACAAACAGGCCAGCCGCGAAAACAGGGGTGCGCCGGGAAGCGGAACGAAAGCGGTACATAAGGCGAACTCCAAATGACGCGGCCAGATGATGTGGATTAATCCGACTAGCGATTGATTCAACGGTACCCCGCCACCCGCCTGAGCGTGACCGGGCGTGCTGGGGCATGATAAGGCCGACACGGGCACCCTTTGGAGGCCGGATCGTGACCACAAGACCTCAAAACCCAAGCCGATCTGATCCAGAAGCCAACCTCCCCGGATCGACCCCGGGACGAGAAGCCCCCGGGGAGCCACTGGAACTGAACCTGGAGCAACTGGCCGAGCTGGTGGCGCGACTGAGCGCGCTGGCGGAGGACGGCGGGAAGGATACCTTCCCTCACCCCACGGGTGAAACGCGCCACCTGGAAACCCACATTTCCCACGTGCTGCTCACCGGTGACTTCGCCTACAAGTTCAAGAAGCCGGTGGACTTCGGGTTCCTGGATTTCTCCACCGCCGCCCGTCGCGCGCATTTCTGCGCCGAGGAAATCCGCCTGAACCGACGCACCGCGCCGGACATCTACCTCGACGTCGCACGGGTTACCGGATCTTGGCGTGAACCCCGCATTGATGGCGATGGCCCGGTATTGACCCAGGCGGTTCGAATGCGACGTTTCAATGACGCGCTGCTGCTGGACCACATGCTGGAGCAGGGCGAGGTGGACACCCTTCACGCAGAGGCCATGGCGGAGGCGGTCGCCCGGATGCACGCGAGCGCGCAAGCCTGCGACACCGAACAGCCTCAAGGCTCTCCCGGCGCCGTCTGGAACCCGGTGCAACGCAATTTTGACGTCCTAGATGGCTTGTCCTGCGTCTCCGCGCTGCGCCCGCGACTGGCCATGTTGCGCATGGCCGCGCGAGGGATGCATGAACGCCTGGAGGGATTTCTCACGCGCCGCAAGGTCGATGGCTTCATCCGCGAATGTCACGGGGATCTGCACCTCGGCAACATGGCCTGGATCGACGAACACGCGGTACCGTTTGACGCCATCGAGTTCAGCCCCGAGCTGCGCTGGATCGACGTGATGTCCGATGCCGCCTTCACGACCATGGACCTCGAAGCGCGGGGTGAACCCGGCCTGGCGGCCACGTTTATCAGCCATTACCTGGATCAAACACTGGACTACGCAGGCGCGGTGGGGCTGCGCTTTTACCAGGCCTACCGTGCCATGGTCCGCGCGAAGGTGACCGGACTGCTCCTTGAACAGGATGGCGACCGAGATCGGCACGACGCCATCATCGGTCACTACCTGGACCTCGCCGCCCGCTACCTGGCGGCGGAACCCGCGGAAGGCACGGGACCGGAGCTGTTCATTACCCGGGGCGCGTCCGGCTGCGGAAAATCGACGCTTGCGCATCGTGTCACGCTCCTCAAGGGCGCGGTCCGGATACGATCGGACCGCGTGCGCCACAGCCTTGAAGAAAGCACGGACCGCTACGACCCCGACCAACGCCAACGGGTTTATCGGGCCATGGCCGATCACGCCCGTGGGCTGCTCGAATCCGGCCTGTCCGTGGTCATCGACGCGACATTCCTGGCAAAAGCCCAGCGCCAACCCTTTTTCGACCTTGCCCGCTCGCTCCGGGTGCCCTGCCGTATCATCGACATCCAGGCCCCGGCCGACTTGCTCAAGAGCCGGATCCAGGCACGAATCGCAAAAGGCACTGATCCCTCGGAAGCCTACCCGGATCTGGTTGACAGCCAGCTGAGCTCAGCGGACCCGCTCACTGAACAGGAACATCAAAGCACATGGACATTGGACGCAACGGATTTTCAAACGGCGATCCGTGTGCTGGACGCCTACCTGTCCGAGGGCTGACCACGACGATTCCAGTCCGCCCTGTGCTAAGGTTCCCGCCCCTCGCGTGTCCGCTCCCAGCGCAATCGATGGAGCGCAATCGATGGCCTGCAAGCAATACAACAACAATCGGGCATCAACGATCACCTGTCGCTTCGAGTCGGCCATGGGCGCGGCTCGGCGATGGATACTCGCCGTGGGCCTGCCGCTGCTCGCGGTGGCCCCGTTCGGCGCGCTCGCGCAAACGGGAGGCTACACCGGTGGCTATCCCAGCTACCCCACCACGTCCCGCCCCCCCCGGGTAACCAACCCTCCCGCGTCGGCGCCGCAAACGCAGCCCCCAACCGACTCACCGCGGGCGGTGAGCTCCCGGGACGCGGCCGAAGCCATGACCCGTGGGGACTATGCGATCGCGTATTGCCACTACCATCCCTTGGCTCGTCAGGGTGATGCCGAAGCCCAGTACAACCTGGGTTGGATGTATGCCAACGGCTATGGCCTCGCGCAGGACGAAGCGAAAGCTCTGATCTGGTGGCGCAAGGCGGCGCGCCAGAATCACTCAGATGCCGTGGTGGCGGTGGCCATGGCCTACCTGCACGGTGATGGCACGAAAAAAGACAAGACCGAGGCGCTCAAGTGGTTGGTGGAGGCCGCGGAGCATGGTGTCGATGACGCCATGGAGATCATTCTCACCCTGGTCGCGCAGGAAACACCCGAGGCCAAAGCCGTGATGGCCCGACTGATTCAGGAAAACTCTGATCTTCTGACCGTGCGCTACCGGATCAAGGTTCCGCGTGCGAATGTGCGCAAAGGCCCGGACAAGGGACAGGCCCTGATCGAAACGCTCAAGGAGGGGGATCCGCTGGTGGGCCTGGGCGCTGAAGGGAACTGGATTCGCGTTGGCCTGCCGGGGAGCGGGCAGATCGGGTGGATCTACAAAACCCTTTTGGAACCCGCCCAACGTCAGTGAGCACGGATTACGCGCTCGAGTTGAAGAGAGCCCGCGACCGTCTCCTGGGACGGGTGCATCGCACTCCGGTGGTACGCAGTCGGCTCCTCGATGAAGCGTGCGGCTGCTCGGTATTCCTCAAATGCGAGAATCTCCAACGCACCGGGTCGTTCAAAGCGCGTGGAGCAAGCAATGCCGTGCGCGCGCTGGTCGAAAACGGCAGTGCCCGCACGGTCGCCACCCACTCATCGGGCAATCATGGCGCCGCCCTGGCCTGGGCCGCGACCGAAGCGGGAATGGACGCCCACGTGGTCGTACCGAAAAGCGCGAATGCCAACAAGAAATCGGCCATGAGAGCCTACGGTGCCGAAATCCATGAATGTGAGCCGACCATGGAGGCTCGCGCGGACACCTTGC
>JBMYTY010000043.1:0-8862 GCA_049604855.1 Gammaproteobacteria bacterium
AACGGGTTCAGAAAATCCTTCTTCATGGTTGAGCCGGGCTCAGCCCCTCAGCGCTCCCAAACCCCGTTCGGCCACCGGATCGACTGTCAGGATATTTAACAGTCCAGCCCTCCCGGTCAGTCGTTGGCTGAACATGCTTGGGGCGGTAATACGGCTCATGGACATCCTGTTCGCGGTGTTCTTGTAAGGGTGGGCGCCCCGCGCTGATGGGCGCCGTGGCTCAGTGCGCAGCCCACGGCCGCTGCCACCGGGTACTTTAGGGCAAAAAGGCGCGGATGAGTGCGTACCTGTTAATTCGAGATTTTATATGCACTTTTCGCACCAGAATGCGCGTTAACCCATTCCGCGACCCCCATTTTTGGTCTTCAGGGGGCTTCGCTACGGAGCTCTTGCATGGTTCGGGGGTACGCACCCCTCGCTCGAGTGTTACACGTGTAACACTCGAGATATTCGTGAGTCTCATCGCGGCGGCGAAAGAAAACGCTCCACGGCATCTTCGAGTGCCTCCAGACCTGATGCTTCGATGCGCACGGTCCATCCGTCGTTTCTTACCGTCAATCGGTAATCGTCCTTGTGTTTCTCCACGGTGACCGGGAAGCCGATCCGTTCACCCAGTTCGGTCGCGTAGTTGCGTATATCAGGGTCGCCGACTTGCGCCTCGCTACGCGCTCGGTCATTGGTTTGGTTCAGTGATTGCTTCACCCGCCGCTCCAGCGCGCGGACCGACAGACTGGTGCGCACCGCCTGGCGGGCGAGTGATAGGGCAAAATCATCCGGCAAGGTCGTCAGGACCCGGGCGTGTCCCTCGGTCAATGCCCCGCAGCGCACATGATCGAGCACCGACTCAGGTAATTGGAGGATGCGCAGCTGGCGGGTGACGCTCACTCGGCCTACGCCCATCGCTTGGCCGACCTCGGCATGGGTCCATTGGAACTGTTCACACATGCGCGCCATGGCGGCGGCCTTGTCGACGGGGTTGAGATCTTCTCGCTGCAGGTTCTCGACCAATGCTTGGGCGGCGGCCGCTTCATCGTCGAGATCGCGGATCATGGCGGGTACCTTGGATAACCCAGCTCGCTGGGCGGCGCGCCATCGACGCTCTCCGGCGATTAATTCGAAGTGCCTGTCGATCTCGGGATGAGGGCGGAGTACGACGGGTTCAACGATGCCCTGCTCCCGAACCGTTTGGGCAAGTTCGCTCAACGATGCCTCGGGAAATACGGTGCGTGGTTGGTAGCGCCCCGGGTGAATCAGATCGATCGGCACCTGCTTAAACTGTTCAACCACGCTCGCTTCCCGACTCAGGATAACCGGGTCGATAGGCGGTATCGGATCGCCGCGCGAATGACCTGCGATTGAGCGCCAACCACGCGCACGCTTTCGGAGTGGAGCTGACGCATCATCGCCTCCAATGCCTCAACGGCGGTGTTATCCAGGGTCACTGAGTCGAGCTCAGTCATTTCGATCAGTGCCTCACCAAGGCCGACGAATGCAAGCTGTGGATCTTCCGCGCGCAGTTGGATCAGGGCCTCGCGAACCCATCGGCTCTTCCCCTTTCCCCCATAACCATCATCACGCACCGCGGTCTTCAACGCCTCGGCCATGGCTTGATCGGTCCTGAATTTCGTCGACCCCATAAACCGTCACTTTTTATTTATTATCAAATAGTTATAAGAAAAGTCCGACAGTCGGACTTGATGCGGTCAGTCTATCTCAGAGGCGAAACGATCGAGCATCTCCTCAAGCAACGCGGTGGCGACCTTCGGATCATCAAGGTCCTTACCCTCGAAGGACCAATCCGGGTACACCCGTTGGACCAGGGCACGTAGGACATGGGGATGCGATGCCCTGCCTAAGGAAACACGGAGAGGTTTGCCGCCCTGCACTTTTCTTTCCGTCAGGCGCTTTGCCTTCGTCGGCCCCTGAGGCTTGCCGCGTAAGGCATCCAAAGTGCGGGCTCGTTCGGATTTCGACAAACGCGCTATCGCCGCCGCTTCCTTGATATTGGAAAGCAGTCCGTCCCGCATTGCCTCCAAGACCTCCGGGGCATTCCGGCTGGCCAGGGTCCAAAGGTCGAATGCAACGCTGCGACTGGTGTGGATCGCGTCGCGCAATGCCTCGCCTTTTCTTATCGGCGTGCCGTTCCTCTCCGCCTCGACCAGAAGCATCTGTATCGCCCGCACGCGCTCCCAGGGGGTGTAGTCGGATCGTGCATCGTTTTCAACGAACTGCACCTGACGCAGATTTGCCGGGCGGGCCAGGGCGACATGGGCATTGATGGTCGACTTGCCTGCAAGAAGATGCGCGACGAAACGGCGATTACCGGCGGCCACCCGATATCGATCCGTGCGGTCCGGATCAATGGGATAAACCTTGATCGGCTGAATCAAGCCCTGGGTCTTCACGGATTCGGCCAGTTCAAGCAACGCCTTGTACTTCTCGCGGACGGCGTCGCTGTCGTCCATGGGCTGAAGATAGCGATCACCCCGGTCAAGACAAACACCCAACACACGTGCCTGTTCGTCATCAATGGCAATGCCGCGCACGGGCAACTCTCGGTAGTCCAAGGCACCGATCGCTTCATCACCCGCCGCTACTGCCTCGGATGCGGCGGCGGTTACCGGCGTTACCCCGCGACCGAAAAAACGCTTCTTCCCGCTCATGGGTGATCTCCGAACATATGTTGAATAACCGAGGCGCAGACAGACTCCGCTTCCAATCTGGCCTTGTCGGTTGCACTCAACTCGAAAACCGAACGGGGAACCATTCCGGGATGATCGGATTCGGCAAAAGCAATACGGTCTTTGAGTTGAGTGCGCATGAGCAGTCCGCCAAGTTTTGCGTCCTGTTCCAGCTCCTTGAGCGTATCCTGATGCAGGATCACGTTGGAGCGCACCCGGTTGGGGAGAATGCCGATGATCTCCAGCGGAGTTCGACGGTAACTGTTCTGATCCCGCCGCATGCGCAACATGCCTTCCAGACCTTCTTGGCACTGAGGCTCGGGCTGGAACGGAATCAACAAATGGGTGGCCGCACGAAACGCACTGATCGCAAGCGGCCCCTTGCTGGGTGATGTATCGATAATCACCAGGTCATAGGCTTCACGAACGTCGGGCTGGCTGAGTACTTCGTTGAGGCGGTCATAAACACTCGCCTGTAGCGTCGCGGGCCTATCTTTCTCGACATCAAGGAGTCGGGTTTCAGAGCCTGGAAGAATATCGACGTTCGCGAACCGAGGTTCTCCCGATGCGCTCAGGGTGGGGTAGGGTGCGAACGTCCCCGAGAAGAACAATTCGGCGCTATCGCTGCGACCATCCCAGTCGTCCTCTCCTTCGTAATCAGGGTGGATCGGTGGCATGCGGCCCCCGAATTCGCTGCCGATCTCCATGGGCAGGAACCTCTGGCTGAGGTTGCATTGGGAATCGAGGTCGATGACCAAGGCACGCAGTGGCCGATGGCTGTCCTGACCATGGCGTAAGCCACAGTACTCGGCCATGAGGCGACAGGTGGTTGTCTTTCCGACTCCTCCTTTATTCTGCGCAACAACCAGTACCTTCACGCGTTGATCTCCAGGTTGGTTATCTGATTCAAGGCTGTGTAAGCTGCCTAAATAGCCTAATGTAGGTTATTAAACGTTCGCCAAGATTGCTTCGCAAGTGCTTTCACGGCTAACGTCGTCGAATCACAACGAAGCGGGGACTGAGGTGAGTCATACGGGTTCAGGTGCTGGGTTCGAGGTCCATCTCGATGATCCAGCCCAAGCGGATATCTGGCTTGAACCGTTGCGTGCGAGCGAACTTTCAGCGTCGCGCAAGGCAAGAACGGAAGAGGTCATTCGAATGATCTTCACGTTCTGGGCGGACAGCCCAACCCGGGTTTATATGTCTCAGATGACTGAAGCGCTGAATCTCACCCGTGCGCAGATCGTCTACGCCATGGAAGCGGGAGAGGAACTGGGGCTCATCCGACGTGGTTCGTTCAGGGTCGGTTCGAAGCGGCGTTCGACGCTTTATAGTGTTGTCGACCCTATGCAGTCGGGCGAACAACCATCCGCCGCGTCAGTAGCCGAGGAAAAGCCGGATGGCGGTTTGATTCTGTCTGATTCCATGTCGGACTTGGTCGGTGATGACTATGAGGTGTCGGCGATGGCACCGAAGAAAGCTGAGCTGGTCACCGGTCTTTATTTCGTTGGAGCTTTACGTACTCGGCACGAGAAGACAGGTGGGCGGTATCGACGTCGCTTGGCCTTCGGGCGAGATTACATGGATGTGGAGGTCGCTACGGAGTTTGGCACCGATCCCATGGCTATTTTGGATTTGCGCGTGTACTTCGCGATTTTGTCCATATGCCGATCAAGGGCGGCACTTGGAACACTGGCGGAGAATGGCAGGATAGAGATTCACATCCCTGAGGTCATTTCCGTCATGAAGTGGTCCAATGATGGTGGACGACGGGCGCAGGTGATCGGTGCCATCAAACGTTTCGAGACAACGGCGTTTACCATTGAGCAGGTCACGACGCGATTGAAGGAGCGGATCGGTGACTTCGCGATCAAGGAGAAGATTCGGTTGATCGTCCCGCCATTGTCGTGGATTGAGGACAGAAGCAACGGTTTGGTGGATCCGATTGCGGTGCGTTTGGCTTTGTATCCAGCGGTGTACGAATACGTATCTGATCCAAACAGCAATCGGATGTTGACAGTTCATCCGGAGATCATGTCGGAAGACAGCCCGACGGTTCTGGCGCTCTATCTCTGGTGCAGAAAAACGGTTCATCATCGTAAGGACTGGATGAGCCGTTCAGTTGATTTGATCCAGAAGGCGCTGTGGCCTCATAAATCCCCTGGTGATGTGAACAAGCTGATCAACCGTGTCTTCCGTGAGCGCCAGGTCCAGAACGTGATGATTTTGTGCGGAGGCTATGAGATGTGTCGGACCGGTGATCGGGAGTGGTCGTTCAGGGCTCTCAAGGACGATTTGCTGTTGGGGGAAAACAGCTACTACAGTCATAAGCAACGGCTGAAGGAACTGAAGAACGCAGATTTGGATGGTCTGGGCGAGACGGCCTCGTTGTTTGAGGATTGATCGGAATCTCTGTCCGGCTGTTCTCAGATCTGCTGTTGTCGATGGGGCACGGAGATCAGCGAGGGCGCTGTGGTAAGAATTCTTACAGGCCGGAATCTCTGTCCTGATCTTGATCGGTCTTGGATGTTGTTGGCATCGATTGGCCGCAATCCATGGAAACGTGTTGTGGGGGCTTTTCGTCGATCTCTTCTGGTAAATCAAAGAGTTAGATGGATTTGTAGGATTCTTAGAGATCGGAATCTTTAACCATCAATGGGCGGAGTAGGGCGCGTCAGCGGTTTTCGAAGAGAGCGGAATCTCTTTACTGATCTTATGATCAAAGGTTCGTGGTAGTGTTTGTAACATATTGTTTCTAAACGATTTACAACGATCCACGTAGTTTTCTCACAGCTGGGATTCTCAGTTCTTGGAGACGATTCAGCTTTTCGATGGCATAAATTTCTCACAACTCGGATTCTCTGTACCTACCTGATAGGTGTCAGTCCCTGTTCATAGGCGTCAATGGGCGAGCTTTCGTTTTATCCCCGTTATCCACGGTGTCATAACAATCAATGTTGTAAATGGAGTTAGATATAAATATATAACGGTGCTTTTTTCCTTGATTTTTCAATGGCTTGTTGTTTGTTCCCGGGGGAGAAATTCCAGAACCGAGGTTTGAGATTCCGACTCAGAGCTGTGAGAAACCCGGCGAGGGGTTTGAGATTCCGTCTGAGGGAACGGAGATTCCGTTTTCATGGAGAGACAATCCGTTTATCCACAGGTGTTATCCACAAGGTGTATAGGTGATGATCATGCGTCGCTGCGTTGTGGAACAGACGATGCCAGAGCGGTTTCGACTCAGTGCTCATACAGATCGAGTTCAGGGATGATGGGATCTAAGCGCACGATGTTGGGTCGGCCTCTACGGTAAGCCTCGTTCGAAACAGTGAGCACGGGTAACGGTCGGATGATTGGAGCGGGGTGTTCATTTGAGATGGGAATAAGGAAGGGGAGCGTTGCGGAGCGCATTACACTGGTACCATCCCAGAAGCTGATGTTCGCGCGAGGGTGCGCGGGTAGCGCCGAGCGAATCACGAACTCCTTCGTCGCGGGATAACGTTCAAGCGCATGGAGTTGTCGGATTATGCGCCCGCGCCAGTCGTCGTAGTCCGAGGGTAGAGGTCCGTGTTCCAGGTGAAGTTGCAGGCGGGCGATAAGCTTCGCCCGTGTGATCCGTCGGGTTCCGGTGGTTCCTCGGGCCCAGGTAAAGGCAATACGTCGAGGACTGGCGGGTAGAACGGTTGGGGCCCGTGTGATGTGCGCGTAGCAGAAACGGGGGCTGATTCGTGCCATGTTGCGCCTCCGGGTCCAATCGGTAGCTCCGAGTTTCGCATACAGTCGGGCAAACCGATGGCGTCGGAGCTCCATGAGCTCTTGGCCGAGGGGGAGAGTGGTTTCGTCGATCGGGATGACGCCTGGGCAACGAATCGACGTTTTGGCGTGTTGGTGGATGGCTGTGGTACCGGGCGTGTCTTTCTCGGGGAGCGACCAGGGGATCTCGTCGGCGTAATCCATGAGGCGGATGATCCAGTTGCCGATGCGTAGAGCATCGACGCCCTGCCTGAGATCGGGTTCGATTCGGTCGGGGGTTTGTTCGTATGACTGTCGTACCGCCATGGTGAACACGTTGGTGTCCCGCACGCGATAGTGTCTTTGTAGGGCGGAGGTAAGCAGTTCGTTGGTTTCGTTAATGCGATCAAACAGGTTCCGCATATCGGATAGTGCATTGGATTGAGACATGGTTGTTTCGTCTAGTGTGGCTCTTTAGTTTATACAAGGGTCTGTCTGAGCAGATCATTTTTAGGCCGTGCCAGCTGGAGGCGTCGATGTTCCGCCGACTTTTGCTATGGACACCAATGAGTTTTACTGTAGCCGACCCTTGTATAAATCATTAACCCTTCCGATCCTCGCCGGGCACGTCATCCTCCACATACTCCGTAAGCGCAAACTTTGTACTGGGTACTCCTGCTTGCGGCGAGATCTGGGTAACATGCGGGCATCTGGTTCCGGTAACCCCGCGTTTCAAACTCGGACGCGTCTGCCCGGGCCTGGCCATTCACCTAAAGGATGTTGTGGACACGCCATGCGGACGCTCCCCCTACGTTTCAGGAATCATCAGCCACGCCCCAGGAATCGATGGGGTGAGGGTCATAGCGGTTTCACCCTGATAGAGGTGATGGTGGTAGTCGTGATCCTTGGGATCCTGGCGGCGATAGTCGTCCCCAAGATCATGGATCGGCCTGATGAGGCACGGGTGACCCGTGCCAAGCAGGATGTGCGGGCGCTAGAGGCGGCACTTCAGCTCTACAAGCTCGACAATTTCCGTTACCCCTCCACGGATCAGGGCTTGCAGGCCCTGGTGGAAAAGCCGTCAGGGTCTCCCGAAGCCAAGCGCTGGAAGGAAGGTGGGTATATGGATCGGCTGCCCAAGGACCCCTGGGGGAACGACTACCAGTACCTCAACCCTGGGGTGAAGGGGGCTATCGATATCATGTCTTTGGGCGCGGATGGACAACCGGGAGGAGAGGGTGCCGACCAGGATGTGGGTAATTGGGGCGAAGCGACCGGGGGTTGATGCACCCTTGGCACGTTCCCGTGTCCAGGCTGGATTCACCCTCCTGGAACTGATGGTCGTGATTGCCATCATTGGTGTGATGGGCGTCGCAATTGCGATGAGCGTTCATCGGCGCGATACACTCCTTGATGACGAGGTCACACGTCTTCGCGCCGTGCTCGAGATGGCGTCACAAACCGCTATCGTCAGCTCGACCGAGTTGGGGTTCGCCGTTACCGGCAATGGCTACCGGTTTTATGAGCTCAACGGTGATGGCTGGGTCGGGCTCGAGTCGGAAGAGGGCCCCCTGCGCGCGCACGACCTTGCCGACGGCATCGGGTTGACCCTCTATACGGACGCCGCCGTAGGCGAATCAGGAGAACCTCTTGATACGGGGGATCGACCCGAAGTGCTTCTCCGCTCAAGCGGTGAGTTCACGCCGTTCGAGTTGGAGGTGTTTGAGCCGGATTCGGGTCTGCGCGCGGTACTCAAGGGATATGGTGCGGGGCGCATTCGGGTTCAGATGCCTGCTCATGCCTTATAAGCCAATCAAAATACACGGGCGTCGGAACGAGGGGTTCACGCTTCTCGAAGTACTGGTGGCCTTGAGTATTGTCGCTGTCGCGCTTGCCGCGTTGCTCAGCGCGACGGGCACGCAAACGGCCGCCGCCGCGCACATTCAACAGCGTACCTTCGCCCAGTGGGTGGGGCTCAATGCCTTGGCCGAGGCGCGTCTGTTTCCCGAGAACGGGGGGGGCAGCGAGGGTACGGAGGACATGGCCGGCGCTCATTGGGCGTGGCGTTATCAGGTTGAGAGTACTTCCGATCCAGCCGTTGAACGCATCATCGTTTCCGTGATGCTTGAGGGAGACGGTCGCGATATCGCGGAGGTTGTCGGATACCGTTGGCGGGAAGCACATGCGCGCCAATGAAGGGTTCACCTTGCTCGAATTGATGGTCGCCATCATGTTGTTCGCGATGGTGTCCCTGATGGCGTATTCCGGATTGACCGGAATGATCACGCTCAAACAGGGCAATGACCGCGTGTCCGAGCGCCTCGCCGAGATTCAACTGGCCTGGTTACTCATACGTCAGGACATGCAACAGGCCCTGACTCGCCCGGTGCGCGGCGCCTACGATGAATCGTCGCCCGCCCTGTCCGGCGGGGAATCGGGCTCGGAATGG
>JBMYTY010000044.1:0-8835 GCA_049604855.1 Gammaproteobacteria bacterium
TGCTTGATCTCCTGCTTCTCGCGCAGGGTCTTGAAGCGGGACAAGGCCTGGTCCCAGCCACGCAGGACCAAGCCACCGGTGCGATCCATGAGATCGATCCAGGAAAGGTGGGTCGCGAAGGTCACGCCGGAGAGAAACAGAACCAGCAGGAAAAGGGTCGCGCCGAGGAAATTGAACATTCCCGCCATGCCGCCACCGGCGAGATCCCCGAGAACTCCGCCGCCGCTGTCCACGGGCAGCGCCCCCGGGCTGACCCCCCAGTGCAGACTGGCCAGACCACAACCGGTGATCAGGGCGAACAACAGACCGGCGATGCGCACGCTCAGGTTGAAGCGATCGATAAAGCTGCCATCCTCGTTTCGCGCCTTGAACACCAGCCAGGCGCCGTAAGCGACCGCGACGGGAACGACGTAGGCGAAGTAGCCGAACAGCCAAAGGAAAATATCCGAGAACCAGGCCCCGACGATCCCCCCCGCGTTGGCGACATCACCACCGTTGCCGCTGTGGGACCACGACGGATCACCGCCGTTGTAGCTGAGCAGAGAGATCAATACGTAGACGGCGAGGCCTATGAGCAGGAACAGGCCGCCCTCGCGCATGGCACGCATCAGGTGATCACCAACCGGAGGGCCCGGGGGCCGTTTCGTCTTTGCCTGTGCCAAGGATGCCGCCAGATTTCAGCCAGAGTGTTAGGTTCATTGCCTAAGCCTCTATTTTTATTGTTATTTGGACAGCAATCAAGCCTCAGTCTCCAAGGCCTCCCTGACCCGCTCGTGGACGATACGCCCAGCTTCGATATTCACACCGGCTTCGAGCCCGTCGTGCGCACGCCAATCCGGGCGGGCCAGCCGCTGTACATAGGGGAGCAATGCGCCCGACAGCGCCTGGGATGCGGTACACGCCACGGCCCCGGGCATATTGGTCACGGCGAAGTGGCGAACGCCCTCCCGCGTGTAAACGGGATCGGCCCAGGACGTCGGCCGGGTGGTTTCGATACAGCCCCCCTGATCGACCGAGATATCAACAATCATCGCCCCGGGCGGCATGGATGCGACGCTCTCCCGGCTCACCAGGCGTGGAGCACGTGCCCCTGGAATCAATACCGCTCCCACCAGCAGATCCACGCCGGGCAGCAATGCGCGCAGGGTTTCCTCGTTGGAATAGAGCCCGGTGATGCAGGGGTGTTCGGAACGCAACGCGTCCAGCGGCCCGGGGCGCACATCGAGAACGGTGACACGCGCCCCCAGTTGCGCCGCCGTCAATGCGGCCTGTCGCCCCGCTCTTCCGGCGCCCAACACCGCCACGTGGCCACGCTCGGTTCCGGTAACGCCACCCAGCAGCACACCGCGTCCCCCCATGGGTCCGAACAACCAGGCCGCCCCCGCCTGCACCGACAAACGGCCCGCGATCTCGCTCATGGGCGTCAGCAGCGGTAAGCCGCCGACTTCGTCCGTCACGGTTTCAAAAGCGACACACAGGGCGCCACTGTCCATCAAGGCCCGGGCGAGGTCCGGCTCCGCCGCGAGATGCAGGTAACCGAACAGGATGTGTCGGGATTCAATCAGCGCGAACTCCTCTTTCTGGGGCTCCTTGACCTTCACGATCAGGTCCGCGCCCGCCCACAGTTCCGCCGCGCCCGGGACGATGCCAACCCCCGCCGCGGCGTAGGCCTCGTCCCCGTAGCCGGACCCGAGTCCGGCACCGCGCTCCAGGGTGACCTCGTGCCCATCCCGGACCAAGCGGGAACATGCGTCCGGCAACAGGGCCACACGAGACTCCAAGGTTTTGATTTCCTTGGGTATTCCAATTCTCATCACGTCGCCTCCGGGTGTGGATTCAGTTTACGACCGCGTCCATGGAATTTAGGATACGCCGTCCTGCCCGGGGTTCCCGGGTCTATGCCTGACCAGGCCATCTCGTACTTTAGAGAACCGCGCAATGAGTGACCCCAAACACTGCCGACTGTTGATCCTCGGATCCGGCCCCGCCGGCTATACCGCCGCCGTCTATGCGGCACGCGCCAACCTCAACCCGGTTCTGGTCACCGGCATGGAGATGGGTGGTCAGCTCACCACCACCACCGATGTGGACAACTGGCCGGGTGACGTGGAGGGCCTGCAGGGCCCCGCGCTTATGCAGCGCATGCAGCAACACGCGGAGCGCTTCAATACCGAGATCATCTTCGACCACATCCACGAGGTGGACCTGTCCCAGCGCCCCTTCCAGCTCAAGGGCGACTCCAACAACTTCACCGCGGACGCCCTCATCATCGCCACCGGCGCCTCCGCCCAGTACCTGGGCCTCGAGTCCGAAGAGGCCTTCAAGGGCAAGGGTGTATCCGCCTGCGCCACGTGTGACGGCTTCTTCTACCGCGGACAGAAGGTTGCGGTCATCGGCGGTGGCAACACCGCCGTCGAAGAGGCGCTCTACCTCTCCAACATCGCCGAGGAAGTCATTCTCGTACATCGCCGCGATGCGCTGCGTTCGGAGAAAATCCTGCAGGACAAGCTGTTCGAGAAGGAAAAGAACGGCAATGTCACCATCAAGTGGAACAACGTGCTTGACGAAGTGCTGGGCGACCAGACCGGCGTGACAGGTATGCGTATCAAGAGCACCAGCGATGGAGGTACCGAGGATATCGACCTTCAGGGTGTGTTCATCGCCATCGGCCACAGCCCCAATACCGCGATCTTTGACGGCCAGTTGGAGATGAACAACGGCTATATCAAGGTGAAAAGCGGCAGTGAGGGCGACGCGACCGCGACCAGTGTGACCGGCGTGTTCGCCGCCGGTGATGTCATGGACCACGTCTACCGCCAGGCCATCACTTCCGCGGGCAGCGGCTGTATGGCGGCCCTGGATGCGGAGCGCTACCTCGACCACCTGGAGGACTGAGGCCGGATAGACCCCGTGAGCGGCCTTCCCTGGATTCCGCCCGACGATGAACTGAGTCCATTCCCGGACCCGGACACCGCCCTGCGCGAACCCGATGGCCTGCTCGCGGCCGGCGGTCAGCTCACGACCCGTCGTCTCAAGACCGCGTACCGGCAGGGCATTTTTCCCTGGTTCAGCGAGGGCCAACCCATCCTCTGGTGGAGTCCGGACCCGCGCATGGTTCTCTTCGCCGATGAACTGAAGATCAGCCGCAGCCTGCGCAAGACCCTGCGCAGGACGCCTGAGAATGGCGGCTTCGAGTACAGCCTGGACCGTGCCTTCGAGCAGGTCGTCGAGGCCTGCTCCGCCCCCCGCCCCGGCCAGCATGGCACCTGGATCACCGACACCATGAAGGATGCCTACCTGCGTCTTCACCGCGAAGGCGCGGCGCATTCGGTGGAAACCTGGCACGACGGCGCCCTGGCGGGTGGACTCTACGGAGTGGCCATCGGAAAGGTGTTTTTCGGGGAGTCCATGTTCGTGCGCCAGCGCGACGCATCCAAGGCGGCGTTCGCCCTGCTGGTCAGTCAACTGCGTCGCTGGGGCTTTCCGCTCATCGACTGCCAGGTCCACACGACGCACCTGGAATCCCTGGGCGCGCGGCCCATTCGGCGGACCGATTTCAACGGGCATCTTGCGCACTGGTGTGCCGAACCGGGGCGCCCGGGTCCCTGGCGCCTGGACCTTGATTCTCCGCTCAATGATCTGGTGCGCGACGAGGCAATGGGTTGATGGGATCACCACCCAATCGTGAATTGGCCTTTTTTCTGTCTCCGCCCCACGACTGCGGTTACTTCGAGGGACGGCAGGCGATTTCCCTGTTCGCGGACCCGCGCGAGCCCGTACACCCCGAAACCTACAGCCGACTGATTGAATTCGGCTTCAGGCGCAGTGGCGGGCACGTATACCGGCCACGATGCGAAGGCTGCTCCGCCTGCACGTCCCTGCGCATTCCGGTGGCGGATTTCAAACCGCACCGCTGGCAGCGACGTGTCAGCCGGGCGAATGCGGACCTCGAAATGCAGGTCGTCCCGCCGGATTACTCGGACGAGCACTACACCCTCTACCGGCAATACCTGGAGCACCGCCATGCGGGCTCAGGCATGGACCAGGATGACCCGGAGGCCTACGCCCGTTTCCTGACCGGGGACAGCTGCCACACACGGTTCATGACGTTCCGGGAACACGGTCGACTGGTCGCCGTGGCCGTGGTGGACCGTGTGGATCACGGCTTGTCGGCGGTCTATACCTTTTTCGATCCCAAGCCGCGTGGGCGTTCCCTCGGCACCTACGCCATCCTGCGCCAGATTCAGTGGGCCGCGCAGTTGGGCCTGCCCTACGTCTACCTGGGCTATTGGATCGAGGGGAACCGCAAAATGGACTACAAGGCGCGATTTCTGCCCCACGAGATCTTCCAAGGTGGGCGTTGGATCGCCAGATCCGATTGACGCGCGATCTTGACGAGGCATCCAGAGCACACTCGCATTTACCGCGCACCGGCACCCGGGGACCCCCGAACCAACTGTATTGACCACTCACCCCGGGCCGGAATCACGCGCGCGGCAACGATTTTCCTCTTTACCGCGTGCGCGACGGCGGTTTTCCTTGCGGGACCCATCCCCGGCTAGGCACAATACCGCGCTTTTTACCGCACCCCACCCCCGAGCAATGGCCAAAGAAGATCACATCGAAATGGAAGGCGAGGTCGTAGAGACCCTTCCGAACACCACCTTCCGCGTGAAGCTGGATAACGATCATGTCGTTACCGCGCACATCTCCGGCAAAATGCGCAAGCACTACATCCGCATCCTGACCGGTGACCGGGTCAAGGTCGCCCTGACCCCCTATGACCTCAGCAAAGGCCGTATTGTCTACCGCAGTCGCTGATCACGGGCCGGGACCGCGCCCCAGCGGTTATTCAAAGCGGGCGTTTACCCGGGCACGTGCCACCTGACCTACTCGACGGCCTCCTCGGCCACGTCCAGGTCAAAGACCAACTCTTCCCCCTTCAGATCGACGGTAACCCGTCCCCCTCCCTGCAGTCGGCCGAACAGCAGTTCATCGGCCAGCGGTTTCTTGATCTGCTCGTGAATGACCCGGGCCATGGGACGAGCGCCCATCTGGGGGTCGTATCCCTTCTCAGCCAGCCAGGCGCGCGCCTCGGCGGTGAGTTCGATCTCCACCTTGCGATCCTGAAGCTGGGCCTCCAGCTCGAAGATGAACTTTTCAACCACCCTGCCCAGGGCGACCGCATCAAGGCCGTGAAACTGGATGATGGCATCCAGACGATTGCGAAACTCGGGGGTGAAACTCTTCTTGATGACCTCCATGCCATCGGTGCTGTGATCCTGGCGCGTGAAACCGATGGAGGCTCGTTGCATCTCCTGGGCCCCCGCGTTGGTGGTCATGACCAGTACGACGTTGCGGAAATCCGCCTTGCGGCCGTTGTTATCGGTGAGGGTGCCGTGATCCATCACCTGCAAAAGCAGGTTGAACACATCCGGATGGGCCTTCTCCACCTCGTCCAGAAGCAACACACAGTGCGGCGCCTTGTTGATCGCCTCGGTCAACAGCCCGCCCTGATCGAACCCCACGTACCCCGGAGGCGCGCCGATCAGACGTGAGACGGTGTGCCGCTCCATGTACTCGGACATGTCGAAACGGACCAACTCCACGCCCAGGGTTCTGGCCAGTTGCCGCGTCAGCTCGGTCTTACCCACCCCGGTCGGCCCCGCCAGAAGGAAGGCACCGATGGGTTTTTCCGGCTGCGCCAATCCGGATCGGGACAGCTTGATCGCGGTGGACAGGGCATCGATGGCATCGTCCTGCCCATAGACGACCATCTTCAGGTCGCGCTCCAGGTTTTTCAGGACCTGGGTATCCGAGGCGGAAACCGTCTTCGGGGGGATGCGAGCAATACGCGCCACCATCGCCTCGATATCACCGACGCCGATGGTCTTTTTCCGCCGTGACGGGGCGACCAGACGCTGATTCGCACCCGCCTCGTCAATGACGTCGATGGCCTTGTCGGGGAGATGACGATCGTTGATGTAACGACTGGAAAGCTCCGCCGCCGCCTTGAGGGCCTTGGTGCTGTAGCGAATCGAATGGTGGTCTTCGAAACGGCTTTTGAGCCCACGCAGGATCTGGAACGTCTCGTCTACGCTGGGCTCTGGCACGTCAATCTTCTGAAAACGACGCGTCAACGCGCGATCTTTCTCGAAGATGCCCCGGTATTCCTGAAAAGTCGTCGAACCAATGCATTTAATGTGGCCCGACGCCAATAGCGGCTTAAGTAAGTTGGAGGCGTCCATCACGCCACCGGAGGCCGAACCGGCGCCGATCACGGTATGGATCTCGTCGATGAACAAGATGGCACCGGGCCGGTTCTTCAGGTCCGCCAGCACCTGTTTAAGACGTTTCTCAAAGTCCCCCCGGTACTTGGTCCCCGCCACCAGGGAGCCCAGGTCCAGGCTGAAGATAGTGGCATCGGAAAGCACCTCCGGCACCTCGCCATCCACGATCTTTTTCGCCAGCCCTTCGGCGATCGCCGTCTTACCGACGCCTGCCTCACCCACGAGCAGCGGGTTGTTCTTGCGCCGACGGCAGAGAATCTGAACCGTCCGTTCGACCTCTTCCTGACGACCGATCAGGGGGTCGATCTTGCCAAGCCTGGCCTGCTCATTGAGGTCCGCGGCAAAACTCTCCAGCGGGCTGGGTTGCGCGCCGCCCTCCTCCGACTCGTCCTCGAGCAGAGGATCGACCGGGGATTCGGCGTCGCCTTCCCCCGCCTTGGAGATGCCATGGGAGATGAAATTGACCACGTCCAGGCGGGTGACGTCCTCACGATCGAGCACGAAGACGCTGTGCGAATCCTGCTCGGAGAAGATCGCCACCAGGACATTGGCCCCGGTGACCTCACTCTTGCCGGAGGACTGGACGTGGAACACCGCCCGCTGGAGCACGCGCTGAAACCCCAGGGTCGGCTGCGTGTCCCGTTCATCCTCAGCCCCCAGCAAAGGGGTGTTGGCATCAAGGAAGGTTTCCAACTCATCGCGGATGGCATCCACATCCGCCGCGCAGGCCCGCAACACCTCGAACGCCGCTGGGTTGTCCAGCAACGCCAGAAGCAGGTGCTCCACGGTGACGAACTCATGGCGTTTGTCACGTGCCTCGCGAAAGGCCTGATTGAGGCTGAACTCCAGCTCTTTACTCAACATGGATCAGCGTACCCCGATCTTTATGTACTTTGCGGTGACCAATACCGTGCCCCGCCAGGGGGAAATCGACGGACACCTCATGGCTCAACTATCGCGCGGAACGGGCCGCGGAAAAACCCCCGATCCGCGGGTCGAGAGTGTAGACCCCACCATGGGCCCGGTATTCCTCACCCCATGCCCACTGACGTTTAGCCAGGGAATACCCCGAAAGACCCCTTGCGCGCGCTCAGGCCTGCTCCATATCGCAGAGCAGCGGATGCTGATTCTCGCGTGAAAACTCATTCACCTGCCCCACCTTGGTTTCCGCCACATCACGGGTGAAGACGCCACACACCCCCTTGCCCTTGGTATGCACATGCAACATCACCTGGGTCGCTTTGGGCCTGTCCATGGAGAAAAACGTCTCCAGCACCTCGACCACGAACTCCATGGGCGTGTAGTCATCATTGAGCAGCACCACCTTGAACAAAGGCGGCTGTTTGACCTTGGGCCGGGCCTCTTCGACGGCCAAGCCGTCATCCGGGGCATTCTCACCGGGGCGGTCGGTGTCTGACGCGCGCACCCGGAACAGGTTGTGGTGGGAGATTTTCACGGCGGCGGATTATAGACGAAGGACCCGCCCAATATGGCCCTGCCCCCAGCCCCGTTGTTTATCTGGTCGCCGAGCCGGTCATGACGTTCGCGGCAGGCTGACCACTGCTTTCAGGCCGGGGTGTGCCGACTGGAAGGCAAGCTGGCCCGAGTGCAGGCCTACCACTGCTTGTACGAGGCTGAGCCCCAGGCCGTTACCTCCCGCCCCCCGGCTTGCTTCAAGTCGGTAAAACCGACGCAACACCTTGTCGCGCTCCACCTCCGGAATACCCGGCCCGGAGTCACTGACCACGATGTAGAGCGTCTCGGCCTCAAGATAGGCCTTGAGCATCACCTCTCCCCGCTCCGGGGTGTACTTGATCGCGTTATCCACCAGGTTCGCCGTGGCCTGAAATAGCAGATCCCGGTCCCCCACCAGCCACATACCCGGGTCCACGTGGCAGAGGAAACGCTGCGCCCGGGCATCGGCCAGGGGCTCGTAGAACTCGGCCACATCGGCGACCAGGGCGGACACATCAACCCGCCCGAACCCCGAGCGTCGCTCACCGGACTCGACCCGCGCGATCCGCAACAAGGCACTGAAAGTGGTCAGCAGGTGATCCGCCTCCGCCATGGCCCGATCCGCCAGTTCAGCCGCGGAAGCATCCCGCTCCAGACCCGCGCGCAACATCTCAAGATCATTGCGCAGACGGGTGAGCGGGGTTTTCAGATCGTGGGCGATGTTGTCCGAGACCTGGCGGACATTGGCCATGAGGCCCTGAATCCGATCCAGCATGGCATTGAGGTTGCCGCTGAGTTGGTCCAGGTCATCGCCGGTTCCCTTTTGCGGGACGCGCTCATCGAGAGCGCCATCCATGATGCGGCGGCTGGTCGCGTTGATGGTCTCGATTCGCCGCAGCATCCGGCGACTCAGAACGACGCCCCCCAGCAGTCCCAGCGCCAGGGTGATCGCCAGACCGGAGACCAATGCCTCCACGATCAGACGTTTGACGGCCTTGAGGTCGTCGAGGTCGCGCCCCACCAGAAGCAGAAAATCACCACCGCGCAGTCGGAACACACGCGCACGCGCCTCGTGCAGCAGCGGGCCATC
>JBMYTY010000045.1:0-8795 GCA_049604855.1 Gammaproteobacteria bacterium
TGACACCAAGGTCATGGCCTATTTCATCAGCGAGGACACCGAATACCAGAACACCATCGGCTGGTACGACGTGACGAACGATCCGGCCGATCCGGGCAACAGGGAGACCATCTGGGAAAATGCCTCGGAACATGGATCAGGCGGACTGCTGAAGATCGGTCGCCCGGTGAACCTGGGCAAGTTCCTGGCGGGCGACGGCATGGGCTTTTTCATCAGTGCCGATGGCTACAACCTGGCGGACAAACCGGGAGCCGCGTCGCGTGGGTCAGAGGATGAAACCGCTCTGACCTACTTCAGCGATCCGGGACTCAACCCCGATGGCGTCAGCCACATACTGCTCAGCGCGGTGCCGGAACATGGGTTGGTGGTCGCCCAGTTCAACGACCAGTCAGGTGGCGGGGGTTTCAATGACGTGATCATGGTCCTGGATATCGGGGTGGAGAACGCCCGGAACATGTCGGCGGGTGCGCCCGAGCCCGGGGAATGGGCGCTGATGTTGGTGGGCGGTGCGAGTCTGCTGGGTATGGCGCGACGCCGGGTGCTACGCCGCAAGGCGCGAGCGCACCGACCAAAGGCCCGGGTATGAAATGTCCCGGCACTCCTCCAATCGCGATTTGCAAGACTCGATTGGATACGCCATATGGCTTCGCAAATTGCGAATCCCCAGGAGGCGAGGCGCATTCCGATGCCGGGATGTCGACGGAAATCAGCGGAATGACGGGCGTTTTAATTAATTGGCACGATGTTCGCTTATACCTAGGCAACTGACACTTACTGAGAGCCACGACCATGAACAAGATCATCCGCAACACCGCCGCGATGTTTGCCCTGGGCCTGGGTGCCATGGGTTCCGCCCAGGCCTTCGAGGCCTCAGTGGAGAACGCCTTTCCCGTCCTCGTCGAGGGCCAGGCCATCAGCGACAGCGTGAACCTGGGAATCAGCCCCGAGGCGCTGACCCTGAGTTACGACACCACCATCACCGCCTACTTCATCAGCGAGGGCGCGGGCTACCGCAACACCGTGGGCTGGTATGACGCCTCCACCGACGGCACCGATGGCGCCAACCGCAATGTCATCTGGGCCAACGCATCGCTCGAAGGCGCCGGTGGTTCGCTGCAGCCCTGGGAGCCTGTGGAACTGGGCAGCTTTGACGCGGGCACCACCCTGGGCTTTTTCCTGTCCGCCAACGGCTACAACTATGAGCAGTACCGTGATCGATGGGGTGACACGCGCACGGATTACTACATGGACAATTACGTCAACACCTACTTCACCGACGACGCCATCAACCCCGACGGCATCTCCCACGTGGTGGCCGGTGTGCTGCCGGAGAAAGGCCTGCTGACCATCGGGTTCGAGGACCTCTACGGCGGCGGTGACCGTGACTATGACGACGTGGTCTTCGCCCTGGATATCGGCGTCGAGAACGCCCGACAGATCGCCGCCGGTGCGCCGGAACCCGCCGAGTGGGCGCTGATCATGGTGGGCGGCACCACCCTGCTTAGCCTGGCCCGCCGTCGCCAGCGCAAGGCCGCCGCGCTCAAGGGTGCGGCCAAGAAGGCCTGATTCGGATTTGTTTTAACCGGCGATGCTGCTGGTGGCCGCGTACCGGGGATGGAATGATCCGGAACGCGGTCCTTTTTGCGTTTGCCCGGGTACCCTCACGCCGGGCTTCAGTTATGGTGAGGCTGCTTGATCTGAACCCTGGAGGACGCAATGACGGTTGATCATCCGTCCCACGACACGAGCGCCACGGCTGTCCTGCGCGACCCCTCTCTCTGGCTCGCCATCGTCCTTTTGGTGGCCCTGTACATCCAGCCGGGCCAGTGGCTGTTCGCCCACTGGATGGCCAACTTCGACAATTCCGTCGGCATCATGGCTCCGGTATTTTCCGCCTGGGTGATCTGGATGCGTTGCACCATGCTGTGTGCCCTGCCCACGGGCCATGACCGGCGCGGTCTGGTGCTCGCGGGTGTCGGCTTGCTGGTGCACCTGCTTGGCCTGGTCAGCGGAGAGTACCTGCTTTCCGGTCTGGCCTTGCCCATGCTTCTGCACGGCGGGGCGCTTTGGCTGGTGGGCCGCCAACGGGCCGCGCAACTGGCATTTCCCTTCTGGTTTCTGCTGTTCGCCTGGCCGTTCTTCGATGCCCTGGAGATCTACCTGAGCTTTCCCATGCGACTGGTCTCCACCGTGCTGGCGGAGGGCATGTTGACCCCGTTCATGGAAGTCACCCGCAACGGTACCGAACTGATCACGCCCAACATCAACGTCGCGGTCATTGCCTCCTGCTCGGGCCTCAATTACCTCTCAACCCTGCTCATGCTGGGCGTGCTATACGCCTGGCTGACCGAGGATCGGGTCCCGGGGCGCGTGGTGTTGCTGCTGTTCACCCCGGTGGTGGTTCTGGTAGCCAATGGCCTTCGTATCGCGGCCGTGGCCGTGCTGGGTTATTTCTGGGGGCGGGACGTGGCTTTGGGGTTCTTCCACGATTTCTCCGGCCTGCTGGTATTCGCCCTGGCGGTTTTGCTGTTCTTCCTCATCAGCCTGGGTATTCACCACTGGATGCCGTCACCCGTGGGGGAGGACACCATGGCCCGGCCTCGGTCCGAGGATGATCTGCCCGACAGCGAGCGCCCGTGAGCGCTTGGAAGCTGCTCCCCAGCGTGCTGTTGTGTCTTGCCCTGGCATGGCCGGTGAGTGCTTGGGTCGTGACGGCCTGGGCCGATTCGCCTCTGGACCGCCAGGGCCCGTTTTGGGCCCTGGCAGGGTCCCTGGTGTACGCGATGGCGTGGCTGGACCGACGTACACCGGAAATGGAGATGCGCTGGCTGGTGGCCTTGTGGCTGGTGATGGTCGGGGTGTTGGCCGCAATGTTCGGCATGGTGGGTGATATCAACTTCATTCACGCCGCCGGTATCGTGTGCATGGTCGCCGGTCTGGCCCTGGCCATAGGCCTGCCGGTGCGAGGTATCGTGGTGGGCTCGGTGCTGTGGCTTCTGGCCCTGCCGTTTTCCGCCTTTCTGTTCGGCAAAGCCGCGCACGCCATCGCGGGCCTCGGGTTTGAGGCTGGTGTGGTTCTGAAATGGGTGCTCGCGGCCGCGCTGTTGTTGATGACCCAGTCACGTTGGGCTCCCGCTTCTTGGGCGCTGTTGTTCGCCCTTCCGCTGGCTTGGTTCGCCCTCTGGCTGCTGCCCGGTGGTAGCGCGCCCCCGCTTGCGCCCTGGTTGGGTGCCGGGGCCTGGGCATCGTTACTGGTGGCCTCGGTGGCGCTGCTTTATCTCGTGTTCATAGGTAGGTTCGAATGGCGGCGAATCGCAAGTTAGGCCTGTGGTCGGTAAACGTTGTTCTCGTACTGGCAGTGGTCCTGGCCCTGTGGCTGCAGCGTCCCCAGGAGCCGCTGCAAAGGGGGGGGGATGGTATTCCCGACGTAGGCGGTTTCTCGCACCTCATGCAGGGTCGCGTCGGACATGATCTGCCCCTGGACCTGTTCGAATCCCAGTTGTTCGAGGGTGGCGTAAGCGTGAAGCGGGAGTACCGCGGCGCCGACAACACGGGCGAGCCTTTGTGGCTTTTGGCGGTGCAGACCTTCGAGGACCGCCATGCCCATCATCCTCCTGAGTACTGTTACACCGGTTCGGGGTGGACGGTGGAGTCCAGCGCCGTGGCCGATTGGGAACTGGCACCCGGGGTGTCGCCCATGGAGGCCGTGGTGAGCCATCCGGACAGCGGGGCGCGGGAGCGGGTGGTGTACTGGTTTACCGACGGCGAACGTTTCGTGGACAGCTACTTCAAGCGCGTGCTCATGGACGCCTGGGACCGGATCACCGGCGGGCGGCGCAGTTGGGTGATGATGCGGGTGTCCGTGCCCGAGGACGGACAGGCCGCGGGTGACACCGGGCAAGCGTTGCGTGAGTTCGCGCGCGCCGTACAGGCCGATCTGGCTGCCTCGATCCGGGCCGACTGAGCCCCGGTGGGGCCATTGCCATGGGCGTGAAGCATTTCATCTTTCTCGCCATCACCATGGGGTTCATTCCCGTGGCGGCCTACATGGGTATCAAGTACCGCTGGGCCGAACGCCTGCTGGTGGCGGGGTGCTTCCTGTCCACCTCCTACCTCATCGATATCAACTTCGTGTCCATGGAGTGGTATCGCGGTGATACCCGGGGTTTCGAATTCGGGGTGACGGATTGGATGGTGATCTCCCTGATCATCGTCATGGCCAAGTCGCCGCGCTGGCAGAAGCACAAGCTCGACCTGATCCCGCCCAATGGCGGCCTGGTGATGGCCTATTTCGTGTTCGCGGTGATCTCGGCCCTGGTGGCCTATGTGGGGGTGTACGCCGGCTTTGGCGTGTTCAAGCTGATCCGTGCCATCGCGGTGTTCTGGGTGGCCTACAACTACCTGCGCAGCGAGGAGGACCTACGTTTCATCCTCATGATCCTGGCCGCTATCGTGTGTATGGAGTTCCTTATCGTGCTCAAGCAGCGCATGGGCGGCATCTACCGAGCGCCGGGCACCACGCCGCACTCCAACACCCTGGCCGTGTACATCAACATGATGAACATGATCTTCTTCGCCTTCATCCTGGGGGAGCAGAGCAAACGGACCTTGTTGCACTGGGCCTGTCTGGGGATGGGCTCGATCATGGTGTTGGCGACCTTCTCACGAGGGGCCCTGGTGACCATGATCCTGGGCTACGGCCTGGTGATCGTGCTGTCGTTCTACGACCGCATCAAACCGCGCAAGACAAAGGTCTTGCTGACGCTGTTCCTGCTCGCTCTGCCGGTCGCCATCAAGGTGGCGCCCGCCATCATTGACCGGTTCCTGAATGCCCCCGAGGCCTCGGGGGAATCGCGTGGCTATGCCAACGAGGCGGCCATTGCCATGGCCAACGATCACCTGTTCGGAGTGGGGATCAATAACTACTCCCACGTCATCAACGAGACCGAGTACATCCGCTTCATCGACAACCCCGTGGACCGGGGGATCGTGCACAACATTTACCTGCTGCATGCCTGCGAGATGGGTTGGCCGGGGCTGCTGATGTTCGTGTTGATGATCGGAAATTTTTTCCTCATAGGACTTCGCGTGATCAAGAAAAGACGCGACAACACCGTCACCTACATGGCCGTGGGCATCGTCGCGGCTATGTTTACGTTATGGTTCCAGTCCATGCTCGAATGGTTGTTCCGCCAGACCTACGTGACGGTGCAGTTCTTCATGCTCGCGGGGTTCCTCGCGGCCCTGGAGCGGGTGGACCGCACCATGGAGGCCGGCAAGCGCCGTGAACGCATGAAGCTGGCCTACCTCATGTGGTGGTGGAACGACAAAAAACAGGGGCGGCGGCCCGCCGAAGCCCAACGCAGCGGCGCGCGGCGACTGGCCCACGAGCC
The DNA here is from genome assembly GCA_049604855.1 of Gammaproteobacteria bacterium. Lineage (GTDB taxonomy): Bacteria > Pseudomonadota > Gammaproteobacteria > JACKNK01 > JACKNK01 > JBMYTL01. The sequence continues at coordinate 5,394 of JBMYTY010000045.1, forward strand.
CGCGACGAATGGCAACGAGGTACGAACATGACCGACAGCGCCAACAACAGTCCATCAGGCGGCCTTCGCGTGGCCATAGCCATGCGCTCCTACAACGATATCGATGTCATCCGTGGCACCCTGGAAATGGTCAAGCGCCAGAGCTTCCAGGACTTTGAACTGTGGAACTTTGATTCCTCATCGAAGGACGGCACCTTCGAGGTGATCCAGGAGTTCAACGTTCCCGAGCGCATCCAGCGGAATGACCCGAAAGACTACAATCCGGGCACGGTGCTGAACGGGGCCATCGATACCATCGACGCCGATATCATCGTGTTCCTCAATTCCGACGCCACTCCCGAAACCGAGGACTGGCTGGAGAAACTCATCGCGCCCTTCGCCAACCCCAAGGTGGCGGCGACCTTCGGCCGACAGACCGCGCGTCCCGACTGCCGTAGCCTGTTCCGCAAGGACACCGAGCGGGCCTTTGGTGACGGTAGCGAATCGGCCAAGTGGGTGCATTTCTTCTCCATGGCCAACTCGGCCGTGCGTCGCGACGTGGTGGCGGAGATTCCCTTCGAGACCAAGGTCCAGTACTCCGAGGACATCGAGTGGTCCTACCGCCTGAAGAAGGCGGGTTACCTGATCGAGTATGTGGGCGCGGCCGCCGCGACCCACAGCCACAACTACAGCCTCAAGCAGTCCTACAAGCGCATGTACGGTGAGGGCAAGGCGGAGGCCTATATCTTCCGCGAGGGCGAGCTCAATCCGTCCTTCATGCGGTACTTCCTGCTGCCTTTCGGCATGGAGGTGGTTCGCGACATGCTGTGGGGACTCAAGAGCCTCTCACTGGACGCCATCGTGCACAGCGTGCCCCTGCGTTTCGCCCAGAAGTGGGGACGCTGGAAGGGCTTCAACGACGGCCGGGAATTCTATGGCCTCAAATGACACCGGCGAGCGCATCGCGCCCGCGGACAATACCCGCTACACCCTGGACGGTGACGCCGCCGTCGAGGCGTGTATGGACCGCGACCAACAGGTCATCGGCGATGGACTGACCCGTCTCATGGACGGCCATGGCTTTCGTGCCCTGGTGCTCATGGGCGGTTATGGCCGCGGGGAGGGGGGGTTCACCCGGGTCGACGGTGAGCCCGCGCCCTATAACGACTACGACTACTTCGTGGTTACCCGGGGCTTGTCCAAGGCCGATCAGCAGACCCTTCACGACCCGATCACCCGGCTCGCCCACGAGTTGGAGCACCAGGTGGGCGTGGATGTGGACTTCGCATTTCTTCGCGAGGAGGCCTTGCCCCAGGCGGAGTTCTCGCTCATGAATGCCGAGATGCTCTGGGGGCATCGCGTCGTCGCCGGTGATGAGGGCGTCCTCAAGGCGATGCCGCCCATGCCCTTTTCGAAGCTGGGCCTGCACGAATTCACCCGGCTCATGCTTAATCGCGGCAGCCTGCTGCTGATGAATGCCATGGAATTGGACAAGGCGGGCGGGCAGGCGGGCATCAGCGACCCGGTCGAGCGCGAGCGTTTCGTCAAATACCTGTTCAAGGCGGTGCTGGCCTGCGCCGATGCCCTGCTCGCGGCGGAGGGGCGCTATCACCCCTCTTACGTGAAAAAGCAGGAGCGCCTCGGCGAGTCCGATTGGGATGCGCTGGATACCCTCAAGGCCCAGTACGCCCTGGCCCTGGAAGCCAAGTTCCACCCGGATTATTCCGAACACGTGAAGGAAGACCTGGATGCCTGGCAGGAGACCGTGCGTGATCTCTGGTTGGCCGCGCTCCATGCACTGGAGTCCAGACGTCTGGGTTATCCCGCGCCGGGGTGGCGCGACTACGCCAGTGCCTCCGTACCCAAGGGCCAGGGTCGGGCCGGGGCCAAGGGCGTGCTGCGCAATGTGCTGGTCAACCTGCGTGACTTCGGGGTGCTGGAGCCGCTCAAACGCCCGCTTTGGTCCCGGCGTTACCCCCGTGAACGCCTGATCTCCGTCCTGCCCATGCTGCTGCAAGGCGAGCTCGACGGCGCGGCCAGAACCCTGGGCTGCGATCCCAAGCTGTCCTGGCGGCAGACCGCCGAGGCCTTTATCGCCCAGTGGCACCGCTACGCCTGAACCCGCGTACCGGGACCTCCTGATTTACCGGTCGCGCGGCCTCCTGGGCGCGATTGTGCTCCGGGTGGAAACCCGCCACCCAGCCAGACCCACGAAGCCCGAAGCCGTCGAACATGGATGCAAAGTCCCGCCGTGCCTTTCTGAGGACCAGTGCCCAACTGGCTGCAACGGCCTGCCTGGCTCCCGTCCTGGCTCCCTTGGGGATCGCCGCCACCCAACCCAAGGTGCTCATCATTGGTGCCGGGGCCGCCGGCATGACCGCGGCCTACCTGCTCGCGAGCGAGGGCATCGACTTCACGCTGCTTGAGGCCGCCCCTCACGTCGGCGGCCGGATGAAGCGGCTCACCGGATTCGTCGATTTTCCCATCCCTCTGGGGGCCGAGTGGCTGCACGGCCCCGAGTCCCTGCTGCGTGACATCCTGGCACGCTCGGGTGAACCCCCGCCGGTGCGCACCGTGGGCTACGCTGGCGACGTCGAGTCGGGTTGGTTCGCGCGCGGCGCACTCACCCTGGAGCCCTTGGGCGGCACCGACGACCGCAAATTCGTGGGCTCCACCTGGTTCGATTTCTTCGAAGCGGCCGTGCTCCCCGCCATCCGTGATCGCATACGCATCAATACCCGGGTGAGCCACATCGATTACTCAGGGGGAGTGGCAGGGCGCGGCGTCCGGCTCAGCACCACCGATGGTATCCAGCACCAAGCCGACGCCGTCCTCATCACCGTTCCGACCCAGGTACTCAAGGACGGCGACATCCGTTTCACCCCGGACCTGCCCGCCGACAAACGCGCGGCCATCGAGCAGGCCGAGGTCTGGGGTGGGATCAAGGTCTTTATCGAGTTCAGCGAGCGCTTTTTCCCTGCCTTCCTGGAGTTTCCCGACAGCGACACCCGCAACGGTCAGCGTCTTTACTACGACGCCGCTTACGGCCAGGACAGCCATCACCATGTGCTCGGTCTGTTCGCCGTGGGCCAACAGGCGCGCCGTTACCAGGGCCTGTCCGCCACGGATCTCAAGGCCCGGGTCCTTGGCGAGTTGGATGCAGTCTTTGCCGGTCGCGCCTCCAAAACCTATGTGCAACACGTCACCCAGGACTGGAGCCGCGAACCGCACATCCGTTCCGCCTATCTCTCCGACCACGCTGATTGGCGCATCCCGCGCCGCCTCGCCCGATCCGTGGATGACCGCCTGTACTTCGCCGGAGAGGCCTGCACCGAGGGCGAGGACTGGGGCGGTGTGCACGACGCGGCCCGCTCCGCGCGGGAAGCCGTGGAACGCTTGCTCAGTCGTTAGCCACCGCCCCTG
>JBMYTY010000046.1:0-8789 GCA_049604855.1 Gammaproteobacteria bacterium
GCCGCGAGGCGCAGGAAATCGCCTACCACCGTGCCGCTGATCTGCTCATCGAGTGGTTGGACGAGCAACAGGCCTGAGCCGGTCGTTTCCTGACCTAATCCGGTGGAACAGCCAGTGGGTGGGGCGTAAGGCCCTGGCCAAGCGGAGACTGTCGTCGGGTCAGTCGTTCTGAGTCCGGTTCAGACGGTTTCCCAGAAGGTATCGGGGTGGTCTGGGTCAAACAGCTCGTGAGCCCAGAAAAGGGTGACCAGCGGGTCATCACCGGTGTTGGTGATGTTGTGCGTGTGCAGGGTGGGCATATCCACGTATACCGGCTTATCTCCGGTCACGGGGAAACAGGTGACTTGGTCGGAGAACATGGGCCGGATACAGATCTCCGCTTCACCGCTGACCACCAGGAAGCGTTCGAACTTGCGCCGATGGTAATGATTGCCTCGGGTGATGCCCGGCTTGGTGGTGGAGACGAAACACTGACCGCCATGGAGCGTGCGGACGCCTTCGAAGAGATGGCCGCGGTCATCGGTATTGAGCTTGAGCTCCCTCGGGTACCGGGATGGGTAGAGGTATGACCGGTAGGTGTTGAAAAGGTCCAGGTCGATTGGCTCCGACAGATCGGGGATCAGATGACCGGAGTATTGCTCCTTGATCAGCGTGAGGCGCCTGAGCAGTTCGCTGACCTTCATGGGGGTCCCTTCCGGTCGGAGTGTTCCCTCACGCCCTTCACGAATCACATCCCAGGCCAGCTCCGCCACCCGCTGGGCGTGAAACAGCTCGACATCACCATCACTCTGGATCTCCGCCGCACCGTCATTGGCAAGGCGATGGCAGAAGGTGGAAACGACGGAGTTGTAATCGGGGCGTCCGCCTTCGCCAAACACGTGGGGCAGCACCAGGTTGGCAAAGCGGGCGCCATGGGTGCGCGACCAGGTGGCGAAGTGATCGCCCGTGCGGCGCTTGGACTCGCCGTAGGCGGTGTCGCGGTCGATGTGGGTGCTGGATGAGAACACGATATGTGGACGGACGGTGCGCGCGTCACAGGCGGCTGTGAGGCGGCGGGCGAGCCCTGGGTTGAGTTCGAGGATCTCCTCGTCCGAACCCCGGTTCATTCCGGCCAGATGAATGATGGCATCGAGCCCATCCACGAAGTTTTCCAGTGCTTCATCGCTTTCAAAGGTGGAGCGATCGGCTGGGCGGCACTGAACGGTTTCCGTACCCAGGCTGTGTAGAAAAACCCGGGTATGGTGCCCAATCAGTCCGCGCGCACCAGTGACTCCGATATTCAGCATCCTTCCTGCCCCGTGGTGCCGACCATATCCGGGTTCCAGCCCTCGAGCTCTGATGCGACCTCGGGTATCCCGCGCAGCAATTCCTCGACTTCAAGTATGCTCAGGCGCTGGGTGTTGTGCGAATGGTAGTCATCCAGCTCAGCTTCATCGGCGTCGCCTTCGAGGAAATACTTGTTGTAGTTCAGGTCGCGGGTGTCCATCCGTACCCGGAAATAACCACCCATGTCCTCGGCATGACTGAGGTCCTCGCGTGAGGCCAGGGTTTCGTAGATTTTCTCGCCGTGGCGCATGCCGATGATGCGGATGTCAGGGCTGACTCCGAACAGGTTCGCCAGTGCCTGGGCTAGGTCTTCGACCGTGCATGCGGGCGCTTTGCGGATGAAGATATCGCCCTGGTCGGCGTTCTCCATGGCGAACAGCACCAGCTGGGTCGCGTCATCCAGACTGAGCAGAAAACGGGTCATCTCCGGCACCGTGAGTGTCAGCGGTTGGCCTTGCTTGATCTGCTTGATGAACAGCGGGATCACCGAGCCACGGGATGCGATGACGTTGCCGTAACGCACGCAGGACAGCACCGTGTCCTCGCCCGACAGGTTTCGTGCCTTGGCCTGAACCACCTTCTCCATCATGGCCTTGGTCATGCCCATGGCGTTGACCGGGTAGACCGCCTTGTCCGTACTCAGACAAACCACACTGCGCACTCCGTTATCGCAGGCGGAGTCAATGACGTTCTCGCTGCCGACAACGTTGGTCAGGACCGCCTGCATGGGAAAGAACTCGCAGGAAGGGACTTGTTTGAGCGCGGCGGCGTGGAAGACGTAATCCACACCGCGCATGGCCATGTCCACGCTGGCCCGGTCGCGCACATCGCCCAGGAAGAACTTCACCCGCGGATCGCCGAGCTCGATACGCATACTCTCCTGTTTCCACTCGTCACGGCTGAATATCCGTACCTCGCGGAAATCCACGTTGGCCAGCACCGTGTTCAGGAAGGCCTTGCCGAAGGAACCCGTTCCCCCGGTGATCAGGATGGTCTTGCCGTCAAAAACACTCATTCATTCTTTCCTCGTTGGTCCGGGTGGGAACCCGGGCGCGGGGTACCCTCGACCCAACGCTCTAATTTGTCCAGCAACATTTCCCGGTCGAAGTGGGCGCGGTAGTAGTCCAGGCCGGCTTGTCCCATTTCCTCCCGCTCATCCCTGGGCATGTCCGCGAGATGGGTGATTGATTGTGCCAATGCGGAGGCATCGCCCGGTGGTGTCGCCACGCCGGCGCCTGATTCCTCGATAACGGCCACACCTTCCCCGGCGAGCATGGCCAGTACCGGGCGACCGCAGGCCATGTAGGACTGCACCTTGCCCGGCAGGGTGAGGTCAAAGATGGCCTGGCTCTTCAACGAGACGAGCATGGCATCGGCGTGGGCGAAATAGAGGGGCATGTCCTCGAGGGGCTTGCGCCCGAGCAGATGGAAGCTGTGTTCCAGTTTGCGTGCGCGGACTTCCGTGGCCACCCAATCGCCGCGACGGCCACTGCCGAGGATGACGAAATGGATGTCCGTTCGGTCGCGTAGTTGTTCCGCCGCGGCGAGAATGGTTTCGAAATCCTGGGAGGCACCGATGTTGCCGGCGAACATCAGAACGAAGCCCTTGGGCAGTGGCGTATCCAGCGTGCCGGAGTCGGAATCGGTCCCCAGGAACAGGGACTCGGCCCAATTGGGAAAATAGTCGATCCGCTCCGGCTCCACGCCCTGTTTGCCGATGCGCTCACGGAACCCCCGGGATGACACGAGGATTCGGTCGCATCGGCGGTAGATGAACCGAACCAACCCATCGACCAGGCCAAGTACCGCGCGGTTGTTGATATGTCCCGTGGCCGAGAGGCTTTCCGGCCAGAGATCCAGTACCCAGAACAGCAGCGGGGCGTTTTTCAGGCGCCGTATCAGGGCGGCGGGAAGGCCCACTGTGATGGGCGATACCTCGAACACAAAGACCGCGTCGAACTTTTTGCCGGCGAGGCGCCAAGGTCCCATCAGGGATGCGGCAAGCGCAAAGCTCAGATAGTTGAGTGCGAGTCGGATCCCGCCACCAGCACCACGTGCGATAAGCGGGACCCGGATGACCTCAGCCCCCCTGTAATCCTCCCGCCAGTGCTTCGGGTGAAGATAGCCTTCGCTGATGCGGCCCTCGGGATAATTGGGCAGGCCGGTGAGTACCGTGACCTCGTGGCCTCGCTCAAGCAGGCCCTGGGCCAGATCGTTGATGCGGAAGTTCTCCGGCCAAAAGTACTGGCTGACAATCAGTATGTGCACGACGCGGATTGGTACGGTCAGTAAGGAGTCCGTAGGGTCGGTGCGTCCATTACCACCACAAGCCGTCGTAGCCCTTGGGTGTACTTGAACCGGACGCGATGTCATTGAGGTCGAGGATCATGCGGCTGCTGTCCTCCGCGACCAGCAAGGGGCGGGTTTCCGGGAAACGTTTGGCCAGAATGATGCTGTCCGCTTCCGCCCAGGCGGCTTCGAGATCGCGGGTCAATCGCTGCTCAAGGTTGTCGAAGACCGCATCACCGAACAACTTGTTGGTACCGACCAGATGTTCGACGGTAACGGCACTGTCGAAGATCCGCAGATCCACGCCGGCCTTGAGCAGGTGGGCCGCCAGGTAGGCCATGGGGCTCTCACGCAGATCGTCGGTATCGTCCTTGAAGCTGATTCCGACTAGAAGAACAGTCTTGGGGTTGTTCGCGAGGATGCGCTCGGCGGCTTGGCGGATCACGGCGTCATTGCTGGCCAGCGTGCCCTGAAGGACGGGCAGGGGCAGTTCGCGGCGTTTGCCGTCAGCGGTAATGGCCTTCAGATCCTTGGGCAGGCAGGAGCCGCCGAAGGCGAAGCCCGGACGCAGGTAGACGGGCGAGATGTTCAGCTTGTTATCGGCGCAGACGACCTCCATGACCTTGCGCGCGTCGATGCCCAGGGCCTTGCCATAGACACCGATTTCGTTGGCGAAGGCCACCTTGAGAGCGTGGAAGGCATTGTTCGCGTACTTCACCAGGGCGGACTCGTCGATGCTCACGGCGATCAGCGGCGCATCGATTTCGGCGTAGAGTTCGCGCAGGCGCTGCTCGGTGACCGCGTCGCCGGCCCCGAAGACGGTGACGGCGGGTTCGAGGAAGTCGGCGATGGAGGTGCTTTCGCGCAGGAACTCAGGGTTTTGCGCGAAACCCCAGCCCTGGCCCATGGGCTTGCCAGACGTGCGTTCCACTGCCGGAATCAGTTCGGAACGTGCCTTGCCAGGCAATACGGTCGAGCGCATGACGATGGACAGGTACTGGTCATCGCCGCGTGCCTTGATGATCTCGCCGATCTGCTCCATGACCCGGATGGCCTGCACCAGTGAAATGGAACCGTCGTCCGCACTCGGGGTGCCGACGCAGACAAAGGCGGCTTCCGCACCCGCGAGGCTTTCCTCCAGGGACGTGCTCGCGGACAGGCGGCCCGCGCTGGTTTCGCCCGCGATCAACTCCTCCAGGCCGGGTTCGAGAATCGGGCTCTTGCCAGAGTTGATAAGCGCGACCTTGTCTTCACTCAGGTCCACGCCGGTCACCGTATGACCGAGGTGGGCGAGACAGGCGGCGGAAGTGGCACCAACGTAGCCAAGGCCGATCACAGCAATCTTCATGTGGGGGTCCGTTCTTTATTCGGGAATCAGGAATGGGGGGTGCAGTGGCGGACCGCTGCAAGCATGCCGCGCGCCATGTTGTCGACGGTGCCTTCGGCAAGCAGTACTTCACGGGCCTGGGTGCGAATTCCGTCGGCCTGGGCCGGATCAGCGATCAGACGTCGGACATGTTCATACATGCCTTCATCGTCATCGTCGGGAATCCGGTAGCCGGTCTCGCCCTGGCGTACGAGCTCCGTGTCAGAGCCGATCTCGTCGACACAGACCACGGGCGTTCCGAGCAACATGGCCTGGTTGATGGCGAGACCACCGCCGCCGGTTACCAGGAACAGGTCGGCCAGCTTGATGTAGTAGTTGTCGTGGAAGAGTGGGACACGGCCGGTGATGTGACAGTTATCCAGTTTCAGCGTGTCGCGCAGGCGTTCCAGCTTGGGTCGCTCAGGGCCATCGCCGACGATGAGGAGGGCAAGATCGTCTCTTTCCGCCCGCAATCGGGCAAACAGCTCCAGGGCGCGTTCCACCTTCTTTGCCGGTTTGAGGGTGGCCAACACCAGGATGATTTTCCTGCCCTCCAGGCCAAGCTGCGCGCGCAGTACCTCGGCTTCGCGCTTAATCTCGGCCTCACGCGTGACGATCTCGTCCGTATCGACGGTGTTCTGGGCGACGAACAGTCGGTCCCTTTTTACCCCGAGCCCCTGGAAGTAGCGCAAGGCATCGTGGCCATAGAGGATGAAGGCGTCCATGAACCGAACCGCCACCGACATGACCGCATCGACCACCCGGGCACGCTTGGAGCCCTTGGTACGCAGGGGGCTCTCGCCCTTGTGCCACATGACCACGGACTTTCCACGCAGCTTCTGCCACAGGGCGAGCAGGGCCTGGGTCGCGGTGTCCGGGGTGGGGGCGACGATAAGCACTTCGGGGCGGGAGTGGCGGTAGGCACGGATCACGTCCCAGCGGAGGCCAAACCGTTTCTCCGTATTGGCATCGGCGGAACGGTCATTGCGTACGCGCGATGCGATGAACTCCGGAATCTCTTTGTCGTCCGGTATCCACAGTTGGGCGAAGTCCACGGCGTGTGGTGCCTGCTCGACGAACCGCTTCAGTACGCCCCAGCGGTAGGGGAGGAAGGCAGGTTGGACGAAGAAAAGCCGGGACGAATCGGGCGGGGAGTAGGTGGTCGGGACCGTCGATTTCGGGTCCGTTGAACGGGGCATGGCCGGGTTCTCAAGGTCCGCGGGCGACCGGTTCCGCCGGGGGCGGCTGGGCGCAGTGCGCAAAACGGTTCGGGTGGGCTGAAAAAGGTGCGCAATAGTAGCAAAGAACACACAGCGATAGGGGGGTTGGGGAGATCCGATACCCGTTTTTGCTGCGTTTGCGAGAAGGGGTGACGCCTCAGGCTATCTGGCTCAAAGCGGCCGACCTGCCACATCGAACCGGGGGGCGTCGCGCAGGCGTTGGCTGGCTTCCTCATAGTCACGTACGAACAGGCCGTTGCCATGGCTGGGAATGTGATCGGTGGAAAGCCGTTGCAGGGTCCGGGAGCCCGGATCATATGAAACCGGGACGAAACCCTCGTCGATGATGATCCGCCAGAGGTCCTGCTCGTCGAAGCCGTATTGCGCGCCATATCCCTTGAGCTCGACGATCATGCCGCGCAGCGACGGGTCCGCCAAGCATTGGCGCGCGCCCGCGAACACCGCCGGTTCGAATCCCTCCACATCGACCTTGAGGAAGTGGGCGGGATCACTCAAACCCTCGTCCAGGGTCATGACCTCGACCTCTTCGCTGGGCATGTTGCCCTCGGACGCGGCCAGCATCCGGTTTGTCTGGTCCAGGTGGCTGCTCAATCGCAGTGTTCCCGGCGCGTCACCCACGCCCGCCCTGTGCAGTTGAACCTGGTTCTCAAGTCGATTGATCCTGACGTTCTCCTCCAGGTGTTGGAAAGTCCGCGCGGCGGGCTCGAATGCCGTGACGCGCGCACCGACGGCGCCGGCGGCCAGAATGGTGAACATGCCCACGTTGGCGCCGACATCCACGAAGTGGTCATCGGGGCGCAGGAAATGAAGCACGAACCCCATTTCCTCGTACTCGATGAGACCGGCGTAATGGTTGCCGGTTGCCCCGGTCATCCCGGGGTGGGCGATGTAGCGCGTCTGATCGACGAACGGAATGACCACCGGTCCGGGCACCAGTCGGGAACCGATCTGCCAGCGCAGCCAGCGGGACAGGGCTTGAAACTTGCGACCGGAGTTGAGCGGGTGCCGGGTGATCCAGCTCAGGGTATGGAACAGGCGCGAGAATTTCATTGCGCGGCGCCCTTGTCGGTGGTGGCCTCAACGACGGGGGCGGTCACCGCACTGTTGTCCCGCGCGGTAACGGTATCGGCATCAAGAGCGGGCTGGGCGACAGGCTGCTTCTCACCGGGGAGGTCTTCCTCCGGGTCAGGAAGGAATCCCGACCATTCGATCTCCGACGCATAGCGGGCCCTGAAGCGGCACACCACGTCTTTTATGATGCGTCCCTGGGTGGACTTTGCTGCGTTGATCGAGAAATGACCGCGGATACGCTCGCTGCCGGCAAGGCCCATGTCCCGTGCTTTTTCGGGGTCGGCCAGAAGATAGCCGATTGAGGTGGCGAGCTTGTCGACGTCGCCGAGCTTGATGAGGAATCCGGTCTGGCCATCGACCACCATGTCGAGGTTTCCACCAACGGCCGTGGCCACGACGGGAAGCTCCGCTGCCATGGCTTCGAGAATGGCGTGGGATGAACCCTCGGTGATCGACGTGAGCACGAAACATTTCCACTGTTTGAGCAGGCTGTTCACATCGGCACGGTAGCCGAGCAGATGCACATGCTCGGACAGGTCGAGGGAGTGAATGTATTCGCGCAGCCTTTGGTAATCAGGCCCCTCGCCCACGATGCAGAAGCGGGTGTCCGGGCGCTCCTGAACCACTTTGTGCGCGGCATCGATGAACATGGTGAGGTTCTTGACCGGGCGCAGGTTGGCGACGATTCCGACCACCGGGGTGTCCGCATCGAACATGGGACGCTCCAGTGCGGGAGGGTCCGCGATCGGAAACTTGATGCCGTTATGCACCAGTTCGGTCTTATGACGGGAGAACAATTCCCTGTGGGTCGCGCTCATCACCATGGAAGAGTTCACCAGGATCCGCTCGGAGAGCAGGTTGATCAGTCCGAAGGCAAGCCAGTGATGGAATTTGCGCCAATGCGCCATTTCCCCGCGTCGCGAGATGTGGGGGATACGCGCCAGCATGGAACCGATCCCGCCGAGCAGACCCGCCTCGAAACCATAGGAATAAACGAGGTCGATACGGTGACCGACGATGAAGTCGCGCAAGCGCCGACCCATGCGCCAGAGCTCCAACGGGGTGTAGCCGCCGGTACTGAAGCCCATCTCCACCTGGTAGGCATAGGGAACGCTCTGAAAGATCCTTCGGTTCTCCTCCATCATGCAGATCACGTAGCTCTTGATGGGCTTGTCCATGTAGCGGGTGATCTGGGAGAGATGGCGCTGCGCGCCTCCCACGCGATTGAAGTCCTTGATTACGAAGAGCACGCGCAAGCGGCGCGGTTCGACCGCGGGCTCGTCGGTCTGAGGTTCGTCGCGGATGAATGCCTTGATCGCCGAGGCAAACTGCTGACCGATGGCTTCCGGGGCATTCAGGCGATTGACCCGTTCCAGGGCTGTTTTGGCGATGCGGGTGAACTCCTCCGGGTCTTTGAGGCGGTTCAACACGGAGCCCAGATCGTCGTACCCGGGCTTGAGCAGGAAACCGTCGACGCCGTGGTCGATCATTTCCGG
>JBMYTY010000047.1:0-8786 GCA_049604855.1 Gammaproteobacteria bacterium
CGGGGTCCGGCGCAAGAATCCGGCACCGCGCCTGCTACGTGACTGGAGTACAGACCTCGGTCTGACCGCGCGCAGCGCGCCAAACGCGATCGACCTAAAACTTCACATCACCCTGTATTGCGCATTCCGGAGGCCAGGGCGTTGATGGTGCGCAGCAGGGGCTTCATCCAGACCTCCCGCTCTTCGTCGTCCAGCTTGCCGTGGCGCAGACGCTCAAGCAGTTTGATCTGTATGTGGTTGATGGGCAGCAGGTAGGGATTGCGTCGCTCCAGGGACTGGGCGGTGGTCGGGTTGTCGCCCAGCAGGCTGGCGACATCACAGACCTCAAGGAGCTGCTGCACGGTGAGGTCGTATTCCTCCTTGAACAGCGCATAGATCGCGTCCCCGGTTTCGGAGTCGCTGCACAGGTTGGCGTAATCACGGGCCACGTCCATGTCCGCCTTGGCGAGCGCCTGGCGGACATTGCTCAGAAGTGTGCCGAAAAACGGCCAGACTTCGTGCATGTCGCGCAGTGTGTGCATGCCGTCCGGACGCTCCTCGCGAAACTGTTTCAGCGCACTGCCTATGCCGTACCAGGCGGGGAAGATGATGCGTGACTGCGACCAGCCGAAGATCCACGGAATGGCTCGTATGGAGGACTTGGAGCGGTCGGTCTTCTTGCGGTGGGCGGGTCGGGAGCCGATGTTCAGCAGCGCGATCTCGTTGACCGGCGTGGCTTCGTAGAAGAAATCGAACAGGCCGGGGTTGTGGTCCACCAGTTCCCGGTATTTCGCTTCGCCATAGCCGGTCAGCTCGGACATGGCATCGCGCCAGATGGAGTAGCGTTCCGCGTTGACCCGGGGTTTGCGCGTGGTGGCGTCGAGCAGGCCGGTGATCCCCATGGTGAGCTCATAGACGGCGGTCTCGGCGTTGGAATATTTGTGGGAGAGCACCTCCCCCTGTTCCGTGAACTTGATGCTGCCGCGAACGGTGCCGACCGGTTGGGCGTAGATGGCGTCATGGGTGGGGCCACCGCCTCGGCCAACGGTGCCTCCGCGGCCGTGGAAGAGCCGACATTCAACGCCGTGGCGATCCGTCAGGGCCAATAGCTCGCGCTGCGCCTGGTAGAGGTTCCATGCGGAGGCGAACATGCCGCCGTCCTTGGTGGAGTCGGAATAGCCCAGCATCATTTCCTGGAGGCCGCCGGAAGCAGCGAGCATGTCCTTGTACGCGGGGTTGCTGAACAGCTGGTCCATGATGGCGGGGGCCTTGTCCAGGTCGGCGATGGTCTCGAACAGGGGGCTGATGCTGATGTGGCAATACCACTCGCCCTTGTTCAGGCCCGCCAGACCGCGCTGATAGGCGAGCCACAGCACTTCCAGGATATGGCTGGCTTCGTGGGTCATGGAGATGACGTAGGTCCCGAAACAGCGCCGTCCCAGCTCTTTCTGCATGCGCCGCATCACGTTGAAGACCTCTACGGTCTCCGAGGTCTCGGGGCTCATCTCCCGGCCGCGTAGCGGAACCACCAGGCCGTTCTCGATGGATTGCGTCAGGTATTCGACACGACCGGCTTCGTTCATATCCAGGTAGCCCGGGTCATTGGGCAGCATGGACAACAACTCCGCCACCGCCTGGGTGTGGCGGGTGGACTCCTGGCGGATATCGAGTTGCTGTAGCGAGAACCCGAAGGTTTGGACCAGGGCGATGAGGTCTTTCAGGTCGGCGTCGGCGATATTGCCGTCGCCGTGGGCGATCAGGGTGTCGCGGATCAGGCAGAGATCCTCGAGCAGCTCTTCCTTGCTCTTGTAGCCCTGATGCTTGCCTACCTTCCCACCATCGAGCTTGGTGTCGATGTCGCGCAGGTTCTCGGTCAGCCGATAAAGAATGATGTACAGCTTGCGCCGAAACGGTTCGGTGGCGAAACGCTGGGGTCGGTTGGGGAAGGCGCCAACGCCGTACTCCAGGTCGTCGATCTGAAGGTCTTCGAGCAGCTCCGTGTAGGGGGCCGCCAATGAGTTTGACTGGGTCAGGATGTTGGACAATGACAGCACCCGTTTCTTGTACTCCTCGATGGCGAAACGGGACTGCAGGCGCAAAGCGAACTCCGTGGTTTCCGGCGTGACGAAGGGGTTGCCGTCGCGGTCGCCGCCGATCCAGGAACCGAAGCGAAGCAGCGGCGGGGGAAGATTATCGGGACCGGTGCCGATGGAAGTGACCCCATAACTCAGGCGCAGGCCACGCTCCAGGTTGCGATAGATACGGGGGACGGCCTGGAACAGCGACTGCCGGAAATAGTTCAGGCCATAGCGGATTTCATCGGCCACTTCGGGCTTGTGCGTGCGGACCTCGTCGGTCTTCCAGAGGATCTGTACCTGGTTCTTGAGCCGGGTGCGCAGTGCGCTTCTCTCCTCGTCGCCCAGGCCATGGCGCTGCAGGGACCAGGCCAGGGTGAAGATCCTACGCAGGCCTTCCATGGTGGTGCGGCGTTTCGATTCGGTCGGGTGCGCGGTGAACACCGGGATGTACAGGGCCTTGCCCAGCAGTTTCCCGATGTCCTCGGAACTGATTCCGGTCTCCTCGTAGGTTCGGAAGGTGGCGTCGAAAGACCCGGGCCAGAGCTTGCCGCCCTGGTGCACCATCTGCCTGCGCGCGGCGTGCTCATGGGCTTCATCGGCGATGTTGACGAGTGTGAAGTAGAGGGTGAACGCGCGCACCGTGTCGTTCATGGTGTCCGCGTCCAGACCCTCGATATAGCCCATCAGTTGGGCGTGCTTGACCGGGTCAGAGGCCTGCTCAAGCTCCTTGAATCCCAGGCGGAGCTTTTCCACCGCGCCGTAAACGCGGTTCCCGGCCTGTTCCTGGAGGACCTCACCCAGCGTCTCACCGAACAATCGGACCGTGGCGCGCAGGGCCTCATCTTCGGTGGAAAGAGGAGATGTTTCGGACATGGCATAGCCTCGTTGGCGAGCGTCAGGCAAAGGCCGGAACCGGTCTACCGGTATGCGCAGGACCGAGAAGGGGCCGGGAACGGGAGGATAGTTAGGGAAGCTCTGAACGAATCGTGACACGGCGCCTTGGCGCGTCTAATCGCCCATTTCAGCGTTGCGAATCTTCGCAATAGCACGCTATTAAGCGCCCATGCATCAACAAATGGGCGCCTTGAACTGAACTTGTTATCCGAACCCATTCGCTTGCGCCAGATTCATTCAGAGCTTCCTTAAGGTTCCGTTGATTTTTCGGCGGGCGACAGGTCCATGACCACGCCCGGGTGTCCTTGACTCAGCCACGCTGGCACTGGAATCGCCCCTCCCGCAAACGGCTGAGCGGGGTGTTCCGGCTCGATATTGTCGTGAACGATCAGCTTGGATGCCGTCGGGAAACGGCGGATCGTTGACCTTGAAACTTACGGCGCGCAACGCCCCGGGTCAAAGACCCCTTACGCGGTATTTGGGTATCCCCGGGGGCGGTCCCGCGTGGCGCGGGAGGCGTCCAAGCGCTTGCGGGTCAGGGACGCGCGATGATCCCGGCGTACAGGGTCTGGTACTGGCGGGCGCTGTTGTCCCAGCTGAAATCACGGACCATTCCGTTGTGCATGAGCTTGGACCACGTTCGTGCGTCCGCGAAGGTCTCCAGGGCGCGCTGCACGCCGTATATCACGCCTTCCGTATCGGCGTGCTCGAAGACGAAGCCGTTCGCGGTCCCGTTGCGCAGGGTGTCCGGTGTGCAATCAACGATGGTGTCCGCCAGGCCACCTGTTTTGTGAACCACGGGTACCGCCCCGTAGCGCAGACTGTAGATCTGGTTGAGCCCACAGGGTTCAAAACGCGAGGGCATGAGGAAGATGTCTGATCCACCCTCGATGAGGTGCGCCGTCTCTTCGCTATAGGCCAACTTCACCGCCAGGCGACCGTCATAGGTGTCGGCGGCCTCCGCCAGGCGTCGTTCGAGCTCTGGATCTCCCGTGCCCAGGATCACCATCTGCAGGGGCTGTTCCATGAGTGTGGGCAGCGCATCCAACACCAGGTCGAGACCTTTCTGCTCGGCTAGTCGGCCCACGTGCCCGACGAGAGGCACCGAGGGGATTTCGGGCAGACCGAACTGTTGCTGCAGTGCCCGTTTGTTGTCGGCGCGACCGGCGGTCTTCTTGACGCTGAATGGGGCCGCGAGACCGGGATCATTGGCGCTGTCCCAATAGGCGTAGTCCACTCCGTTGAGAATGCCGCTGAGCACGTCGGAACGATGGCGTAACAGGGCGTCCAGACCCCAGCCGAAAGCGGGAGTCTGGATTTCTCCGGCATAGGTCGGGCTGACCGTGGTGAGACGATCCGCAAAGCTCAGCCCGCCTTTCATGAAGGACATCTGGTCCCAGAATTCCAGACCGCCCAGGTTCCAAAGTGATTCGGGTAGGCCCAGGGCATCGAAATCGGCGCGTGGGAAGACCCCCTGGTAGGCCAGGTTATGGATGGTGAAGACCGTCGGGGGCGCCTGTTCCTCCAGGGACAACAGGGCGGGAACCAGCCCCGACTGCCAATCGTGGCAATGCACGAGATCCGGCTGCCAGTCCAGCCCGGCGCGGCCCAGGGCCAGGTCCACGGCGACGCGGCTCAGCAGGGCGAAGCGTTCGGCGTTGTCCGGCCAGTCGGTGCCATCCGCCTGGGTATAGGGGGACCCCGGACGGTCGAAATGCGCTGGTGAATCGACCAGGTAAACCGGAACCTCGTTGTTGGGCAAGCGCGCCTCAACAAGGCGAATCGGCTGTGCATGGCCGCCGGGTGTGTACTCCGGCAGGGGGGTGCCAGCGTCGGCACGCTCCATTGCCACGGGGTAGCCGGGCAGAAGGATGCGTACATCGAGGCCGAGGGCGCGCAGCGCGCCGGGCAGACTGCCTGCCACGTCGGCTAGGCCGCCGGTCTTGATCAGCGGATGTACTTCGCTGGCGACGAACAGGACGCGGGTTTGCGGGTTGGAAGGCAAGGTAGCGGTCGCGAGGTGGAGAGCGGGAGGCTCATGCTGCCAGTCTGCCTTCTGATTTCAATACCCCAAATACCCCGCCATGCGGTGCGGGGATAACCTTGCGATGGTGGCTACCCGCCATCGAAAATAGAGGGACGAACCGCGATGACCGTCCGCGTGGGTCTCAGGATGGCCGGAACGCACGCCGCCGCGGGTTCGCGCTAGCGGACTGCAGCGATCAGGACGATCGTGGCCCCGGTCTTCTCCCCTCGTTTTCATCATTATTATCCCAAGCTTCAAACCCGGTACCCCTATGTCTCTCACCGATCTGCCCGCATGGACCGCTCTGGAAGACCATTACCGATCCGTGGGCGATATCCCGATGCGACGCTTGTTCGACGATGACGCATCGCGGTTCGAGCATTTTCATCTGCGCCTTGATGACCTGCTCCTGGACTATTCCAAGAACCGGGTCACCACCGAGACCATGGGCCTGCTCATGGACCTGGCCCGGGCGCGTGATCTGCCCCACTGGATCGAACGCATGTTCCAGGGTGACGCCATCAACAACACCGAAGGCCGGGCCGTGTTGCACGTTGCCCTCCGGAACAGGGCGAACACCCCCATCGAGGTGGATGGAACCGACGTGATGCCCGACGTGAACGCGGTGCTGGACCAGATGCGGTCCTTCGTAGGCCGTGTGCGCGATGGAAGTTGGACGGGCTACACCGGCGCGCGCATCACGGACGTGGTGAATATCGGTATCGGTGGTTCGCACCTCGGGCCCGAGATGGTGTGCAAGGCATTGGCTCCCTTCGCCGGGGAGGGGCCCCGGGTGCACTTCGTGTCCAATGTGGACGGCAGCGATATGCACGAGACCCTGAGTCTCTGTTCGCCGGCCACCACCCTGTTCATCGTGGCCTCCAAGACCTTCACGACGCAGGAGACCATGACCAATGCGCACACGGCGCGGGATTGGTTCCTGGCCGAGGCGGGGGGGCTTGAGCATGTGGCCCGGCACTTCGTGGCCGCTTCCACCAATGCCGAAAAGGTGAGCGCGTTCGGCATCGATACCGACAATATGTTTGCCTTCTGGGACTGGGTTGGCGGGCGTTATTCACTCTGGTCAGCGATTGGGCTGCCCATCGCCGTCGCCGTGGGCATGGAAGGGTTCGAGGAGTTGCTGGCGGGGGCTCATGCCATGGACCGACATTTCGCCGAGACCCCGCTGGAGCGCAACATGCCCGTGGTCATGGGCATGCTGGGTGTCTGGTACAACAATTTCTTCTCGGCGGCGAGCCATGCGGTGCTGCCCTATGATCATCACCTGAGCCGGTTCTGTGCCTACCTCCAGCAGGGGGATATGGAAAGCAACGGAAAGCGGGTCACCCGAGATGGTGAGCCGGTGACCTGGCAGACGGGGCCGATCATCTGGGGGGAGCCGGGCACCAATGGTCAGCATGCCTTCTATCAGTTGATTCACCAGGGGACGAAGTTGATCCCGGCGGACTTCATCGCCGCCCGCCGTTCGCCCAATGACCTGGGTGACCATCACGAGAAGTTGCTGGCCAACTGTCTCGCCCAGGCTGAAGCGCTCATGCGCGGCAAGACGGAGGCGGAGGCGCGCGCCGAACTGGAGGCACAGGGGCTTGGCACCGACGATCTGGAGGCACTGGTGCCGCATAAGGTATTTGAGGGCAACCGGCCGACCAACACGCTTCTACATGAGCGACTGACGCCCTATGCACTGGGGCGGCTCATTGCCCTCTACGAACACAAGATATTTGTTCAGGGCGTGGTCTGGGGTGTGAATTCCTACGACCAGTGGGGCGTGGAACTGGGCAAGCAACTCGCGGGCGTGATTCTGCCGGAGCTGAAGGGTGAGGCCCCCGTGGGCGACCATGACAGCTCGACCCTGGGCCTGATGGCCTATCTGAAAGACGGCTGAACCGGGTCGATCCGAAGCGGAGGACGGGTGTCAGCCGGCCTTCTTGAGCAGTTCGGACATCTTGACCAGGTCGGACAGGGAACGGGCGCGCATTTTGCGCATGACCTTTCCCCGGTGGGCCTCGACGGTCTTCATGCTGACGTCGAGCTCGTAAGCGATCACCTTGTTGGCGTGTCCGGCCACCACCTGTTCCATGACTTCCCGTTCGCGCGGTGTGAGGGTTTCGAAACGCTCCTTCACGTCATGCAGCCGTTCGAACTGGGCGCGCAGCTCGGTGTCTTTCTCCAGGGCCCGTTCGATGCGCTCAAGCAGTACCTGGTCGCTGAACGGTTTTTCCACGAAATCCAAAGCCCCCGCTTTCATGGCGCGCACCGCCATGGGTACGTCGCCGTGGCCGGTGATGATGATCACGGGAATGTGGATGCTTTCCTGGATCAGGTATTCCTGAAGATCCAGACCGCTCATGCCGGGCATGCGTACATCCAGGACCAGGCAGCCGGGGCGGTCGCGGTCGTATCCGTCGAGGAAGGCGCGGGCGTTCTCGTAGGTCTCCACCGGATGGCCTACGGATTCGATGAGCCACCGAAGTGAATCCCGTACGGCATTGTCGTCGTCGACGACGAAGACGGTGGGGTTGGATTCTTCAGCACTCATGTTTCTCTAATCCTCGTCGGTCCCGTGGTGTGTTGGTGGCGTGACGGGGCCAGACCCTGTTTTTTTCTTGGATGCGTGTTCGGACCCGATGGGCGGAAGGGTGAACTCGAAGCGTGTGTTGCCTTCGTCGCTCCGCTCCGCCCACAGGCGACCACCGTGATTCTCAATGATGGTTCGACTAATGGAAAGCCCCATACCCATGCCTTCGCGCTTGGTGGTGAAGAAGGCGGCGAAAACCTGGTCGATATCGTCCTCCGGCAGGCCCTGACCATTGTCTTCCACGGCCAGGAAGACGCCTTTCGGGCAGGGGCCGGTCGTGATGGCGATGTGCCGTTCCTCTTCGGGCTGAACCTGCACGGCCTCCGTGGCGTTGCGCACCAGATTGAGCATGACCTGCTCGATTTGAATCCGGTCCGCCCGTATCAGGGGCAGCTCGGGGTCGAGCACGGGCGTGAGATGGATGCCGTTGCGCTTGATGTCGCGACGGAGCAGTTCGAGCACGCCGTCCACCAGTTCGTTGAGGTTGATCTCGGTGCGTTTCGGGTCCTGTCGCCGCACCAGCTCCCTCAGGCGCTGGATGATCTTACCCGCCCGGGCCGCCTGTTCGCGGGCGTTCTCCAGGGCGGGCATCACGGACTCCAGGTCATCGCGTTTCAAACGCAGGATGCTGCCGTGGACGTAGTTCTGGATGGCGGCCAGGGGCTGATTGAGTTCGTGCGCCAACCCCGTGGCCATCTCACCCATGGTGCTCAGGCGGCCGGCGTGGGCGAGTTCGGCCAGGTGCTGCGCGGCCTGCTCCTCGGCCTGGATCTTGTCCGTGATGTCGGTGGCGTAGAGGTAGCTGATCCCCAGGGAGGGGATGGGATGAATCTCCCAGGTCAACACCCGCTCACGCACCCGGACGAGCAGGTCCCGGATCTCGCCGCCCATCTTCATCGCCTCCTCCGCGAGCAGGACATAGTCGGCCGGCAAGAGCTCCGACTCCACCAGGTTGAGATCGCGCAGTATCCGCTGGGTGGCCGGGTTGCTGAACAGGATGGATCCGCGCGCATCGAGCGCGACGACGGGGTTGGGATTCTCCGTGGGGAAGGCGGCAAGGCGCCGGTTGTCCGCTTCCAGCATGATGCGGCGGTTCTCCTGACGCCGGACCAGCACCAGGGTAATCACCCCGGTCAGACCGATGGCGACGCAGATCAGGACCGCCTGCGTCCACACCGTGTAGGCGTGGTCGGTCATCAGCGTCTTGTCC
>JBMYTY010000048.1:0-8731 GCA_049604855.1 Gammaproteobacteria bacterium
CTTGATATCACCGCCACCTTTCAAGGCGCGAACACACCAACCACGCAAAGCCATTCGCGCCCGGAAGGGCGCTGCTACGACGCATGCCCGTTGCGGCCGCCCTGGCGTTCGCCCCTTATCCCTGCCCCAGGTGCTTCTTCACTGTCCGTCGGTCCAGGCCCACACGCCGTGCCACCTCTTCGTACCCCCCGTATACGGCATACAGGGCACTGCAATACTCACCCAGCAAGGCCTTGGCCGTAGGCTGATCCCGCATCAGCGATGCGATCATTGAATCGCCGGCCGGGGGCTTTGCCATCGCCGGCGTGAAGGGCATGGCCAGCAGGGTCCGCCGGACGGCCTGTTCCAGTTCCCGGACGTTTCCGGGCCAGCTGTAGTCGGCGGGGAGTTGTTCACTCAGGCTTTGGCGGATCCCGGCGGTGATTTCGGGATCCGGGTTGCCCAGGGTGCGGGCCACCAGAAGTTCGATCATGCGGTCCAGTTCGCCGGCGGATTCGCGGATACGTTGATGCAACGAAGGGATCTCAATCACCAGGGCGCTGAGGCGATAATAGAGATCGTCGCGGAACCCGCCTTCCGCTCGCAGGGCGTCCATGTCCCGATGGGTGGCGGTGATGAGGCGACCGGAGAACTGCCGGGTGTCGTGACTGCCGACGGCGGTGAATCTGCGCTCTTGCAAGACCCGCAGCAGCTTCACCTGGACCGACGCGCTGATGTCGCCGATCTCGTCGAGAAACAGACAGCCATGGGGTGTGCAGCGCTGGAACAGCCCCTGGTGGGTATCCACCGCCCCGGTAAAGGCCCCTTTGCGATGACCGAAGAGAGCGGATTCGATGAGGTTTTCCGGATACTCCGAGAGATTCGCCTGGATCTGGTTGGCCGCAAAGTTTTCAGCGAAACGGCGCCGCCCGGCGTCATAAGGGATATAGGCGGAGCGACCGATGGCAGCGGCCGCCACGCCTTTGCCGCTGCCGGTGGGGCCGAGCAGCAGGATGGAGAAGTCTTCCATCCGGTTCCACAGAAAACGGTCGTAGCGGCGGGCATCGTTGCTGAACACGGCCGCCCACAGGTTCTGACGCAAGCGGCTCATGCTCGGGCAATCGCCCACCAGGGTTTCGTCGATGAAGTAATAGGCGCGCCGCAGCTGAAAGAAGAGGGCGAGGTAGCGTTCGCTCTGGCGCGGGGTGAAACCACGCTCCGCCAGGGCTTCGAGCATGGACGGGGCGTAACTCACCGCCTGAAGTCGCTCTGGGGCATCCATCTGCCCGACGATGTGCCGGTTCATGTCGTCCACATGCCGGTGATAAACCTGGAACAGCAGACTGTGGGAGACCAGTTCGGCATCGGCGGGGGAGAAATCGCGCAACCGCACGGGGCCCCGGACATCCATTTGGGAGATGAATTCATCCACCGCGCGGCCCAGGGAACCCAGGGGATGATCGCCACCAACGTCCGCCATGACGGTCCCGGGTGGCGTGCCCCAAGGGATCTCAGGCATCCCCGCGGACATTTCAAAGGGGTTGGCGTAGATCTGTTCGCAGGCCCGCCCCAGGAAGGATCGCTCGTCGCCGCTTAGCTGTCGTTTCATCGCTGTCTCCTTGATCCTGAAGAATACATTTATGTCGATTACGTCGACACTTTTGTACCACCTCACCGTGAAAGCGCAGAGATCACCTATGCACAGAAGCAGATTAATCCGTTAAATAACAATGAATTAGGAATCAACCGCGAGTTGGCACAGCGGTTGCGATGTATGTTGGCGACTCCCCTTCAAACCACATCGGACACACGCCCATGCACCGCCAACATCGCCCCGCCAACGAATGTCAGTTCCCCTCCT
This sequence comes from Gammaproteobacteria bacterium, assembly GCA_049604855.1. Classification (GTDB taxonomy): domain Bacteria; phylum Pseudomonadota; class Gammaproteobacteria; order JACKNK01; family JACKNK01; genus JBMYTL01. The sequence goes on from JBMYTY010000048.1 coordinate 1,841, forward strand.
GGGATGACACGCAACTCTTCTACCGCCACTGGCCCGCCACCGACGAGGTCGGCTCAGACCGGGCCCTGATCCTCTTCCATGGTGGCCACGAACATTCCGGCCGGTTCCAGGAACTGGTCGAGGGCCTGGAACTCCCGGTTCACGTCTTTGCCTGGGACGCACGGGCCCACGGCCGCTCGCCGGGGCAACGCGGTTATGCCCGCCACTTCATGAATTTCGTGCGCGATGCCGATGCCTTCGCCCGCCATATCGGCCAGCAGCACGGGATCGAGGCGGAGAACATGGCCGTTCTGGGGCACAGCGTGGGCAGCGTCATCGCTGCCGCCTGGGTACACGACTACGCACCGCCCGTCCGCGCCATGGTGCTGGGCTCCCCCGCCTTCGACGTGAAGCTTTACGTGCCCCTGGCCAAACCGGGTCTGCGCCTCATTGAACGGTTCCGCCCGAACGCCTTTGTGAACAGCTATGTGAAGCCGGGGATGCTCACCCACGACGCCGCCGAAGCCGAGGCGCGCCGCAACGACCCCTTGATCGCGCCCCCCATCGCGGTGCGGGTGCTCAACAGCCTTTATGACACCGTTGACCGGCTGATGGACGGCGCCGGTTCGATTCAGACACCAACCCTCCTGCTCAGCGCCGGCCGCGATTTCGTGGTGCATACCAGCGCCCAGGATCGCTTCATGGAACGCCTGGGCAGCGACACCAAGGCCCTGCACCGGCTGCCGGGCTTCTACCACGAGGTCTTCCATGAGGCGGAACGCGGCATCCCCATCGGCCTGGCCCGTGACTTCCTGCGCACGCATCTGTTGGGGCCGGCAACACCCACCCGGCCAGCACGCGAAGGCAACCGCGAGCGCTACGCGGGCCTGAGCCGGGAACGGGGCGCGTTGGACCCGAAACACCATGCCTTCAAGGCCATGGCCATGGCACTGCGCATGGGCTCGGGGCTCAGCGAAGGCCTTCGCATCGGCCAGCAACACGGCTTCGATTCCGGCCCCATGCTCGACTATGTGTATCGCAATGTGGCCCGGGGCCGTGGCCCGCTTGCGCCCCTGGGCCGACTGGTGGATCGCAACTACCTCAACAGCCCGGGCTGGCAGGGCATCCGCCAACGCCGGGTACACCTGAAACAGGCGGTGGGTACCGCCATCGATGAGCTGAAGACTGCCCGTCCGGACGGCGAGACCATCCATGTGGCGGACCTCGCGGCGGGACCGGGACGCTATCTCCTGGATGTCCTTGAGGCCCGCCATGCGGATCGCGACCACATCCGCATCACCTGCCGTGATCGCGACGAACAAGGGCTTTCGGAAGGGCGCGACCTGGCCGCGGACCATGGCTTCACCCAGGTCAAACACGAAACCGGCGACGCCTTCGACCCGGCATCCATCGCCAGCCTCACCCCGGCCCCGGACATCGTGGTCGTCTCCGGTCTGTACGAACTGTTCGCGGACAACGGGGCCGTGCTGCGCTCCCTGCGCGGCATCAGGGCCGTTCTGCCCGAACACGGCCGGTTGATCGTCACCAACCAACCCTGGCACCCCCAATTGGAACTCATCGCCCGGACCCTGCCGAATCGCGACGGGCAGCCCTGGGTTATGCGTCCCCGCCCAGCCGCCGAGATGAACGCCCTGTTGCGCGAAGCGGGATTCGAGCCCGGCCCCATGCTCAGCGATAACGACGGCATCTTCACCGTCACCACCGCGTCCGTGGCTGCCTGAGATGGACACACATTGCACAACCCCCTCCCGTCTTCAGGCCAGCGCATGGATGCTCGCCGTGGGCGCCCTGTTTCTGCTCATCTACGGGGGCACGAATCAGTACAGCGCGGGGCTGACCAACCTCCCCAGCCTTTACCTGCCCTGGGAACGGCACATCCCCTTTCTGCCCTGGAGCGTCGTGCCCTACTGGTCCCTGGACCTGCTGTTCGTGGTCAGTTTCTACGGCCTGCGATCGCGTACGGAACTGCAACGTCACAGCGCCCGCATCCTGTTCGCCCTGGGCACGTCGGCGGTCCTGTTCCTGCTCATCCCCCTGCAGTTCGCCTTCGAGCGGCCACCCACCGAGGGCCTGCCGGGGCTGTTGTTCGCTGCCTTGAGCATGGACCTGCCCTACAACCAACTGCCGTCCCTGCATATCAGTCTGGCGCTGATCTACTGGCCCGTGATCCGCCGCATGACCCCGGCCCGGCTGCGCACCCCGGCGGCCGTCTGGTTCCTGCTCATCGGCCTGTCCACCCTGACCACCTACCAGCATCACGCCATCGACCTGCTGGGCGGCCTGATCGTGGGCGCCCTGAGCCTGCATCTGTTTCCCTTGAAGCCGGCCGACCGGCGCCCGGTTACCCCACGAATGCGACGCATCGGTGGCATCTACGGGGCGGCATCGCTGCTCTGCCTGGGGACAGCCATCAGCATGCAAGGCCATGCCCTCTGGCTGCTGCTCCCGTTCACCAGCCTGGCCCTGGTTTCCGGGGCCTATCTGGCCGGACGGGTGAACTATCTGCACAAGACGGCGGGTAGCCATTGCGGCGTGGTCTGGCTGCTGTTCGGCCCCTTTCTGATCGGTCAGGCCATCAATGCCTGGTGGCATGGGCGGAAACATCGGCCACGTATCGCCGAGGTCATGCCAGGGATGTACTTCGGTCCGCGCCTGAGCGACGCACAGGCCCGGCGATTGATCGCCGACCAACAGATCGGCGCCGTCCTGGACCTGTCCGCCGAACTCCCGGAATGCCAACCCTTCACCCATGGCGGGCAACTGGACTACCGCCATCTGCCCATGATGGATCTGGTGCCACCGACAGCGGCGCAGTTGCGCGATGCCGCCGCCTGGGTTCGCAGTCGACACGCGCCGGTGTATGTTCACTGCTCCCTGGGCCTGGGCCGAAGCGCCGAGGTGGCCCGGGCGCTGCTGATAGACGACGGCATCGATGCCGACCAAGCGCGGTCACGCATTCTCGCGCTACAACCGGACGCCGTATTGGCAACCAACACCAAGGAGCATGGATGACATGGCCAGCATCTACGACCTCAAACCCGCCTTTCAGGGACTGCTACGCCCCATCAGCAATGGCCTCGCAAAGCGCGGTTTCACGGCCAACCAGGTCACGGTCTTCGCCCTGCTGCTGTCTCTGGCCGCCGCCGCGGCCCTGACCCTCTGGCCCGGCCACCCCGCCCCCCTGCTCGCTCTGCCCGCCCTGCTCTTCATCCGCATGGCCTTGAACGCCATCGACGGCATGATGGCCCGTGAGCACCACATGAAGAGCCACCTGGGCCTATTCCTGAACGAGCTCTCCGACGTGGTCGCCGACGCCGCCCTTATCCTGCCCCTGGCGTTCATCCCCGGCGTCCCCGCCGAGGCGGTGGTGCTCTTCGTGCTTGCCGCCGTGCTCACCGAGATGACCGGTATCTGCGCCGTCATGATCGGCGCCGAACGCCGTTATGACGGCCCCATGGGCAAAAGTGACCGGGCGTTCATCCTGGGTCTGGTCGGGCTCCTGCTGGGGCTGGGAGTGCCCACGGGTATCTGGCTGGACCTGCTGCTCTGGGCCGCCTTCGCCCTGTGCGTACTCACGATAATCAACCGGGCACGCAAGGCCCTCACTGCCGCCCGTAGCGATGCGGCGACCGGGGAGACGGAATCATGATCACCCTGCCCCATCCCCACGTGGGCATCGCCCTGCTGATCCTTCTGGGGCTGCTGGTCAGCGCGACCCTGATCAGTCGCTGGCGCTTCGCCGACCAACGCGAACTCCAGGACCGCATCCGCACCTGGTGGTGGATTCTCGGCCTGTTCTCCGCCGCCGTGCTGCTCGGCCAGACCGCCACCCTCTGGCTGCTGGCCTTCATCAGCTATCTCGCCCTGAAGGAGTACTTCAGCCTCATCCCCACCCGCCACAGCGACCGCAGCATCCTGTTCTGGGCCTATCTCGCCATCCCGGCCCAGTACTACCTGGTCGCCATCGGCTGGTACGGCATGTTCATCATCTTCATCCCGGTCTACATGTTCCTGCTCATCCCGCTGCGGCGGCTGGCGACGGGGGAACCGGAAGGCTTTCTGCGCTCGGTGGGCACCATCCAATGGGGCCTGATGATCTGCGTCTTCAGTCTCAGCCATGGTGCCTATCTGCTTGCCCTGCCCAGCGACACCAGCCCCGCCGGCGGCATCGGCCTGCTGTTGTTCCTGCTCGCCCTGACCCAGCTCAACGACGTCGCCCAATACCTTTGGGGCAAGGCCCTGGGCAAACGCAAGGTCGCCCCCCACATCAGCCCCGGCAAGACCGTCGCCGGCCTCGTCGGCGGCGTGTTGACCACCACGGCCATGGCCACCCTGTTCGCCCCCTGGCTCACCCCCCTCAGCGGCTGGCAGGCACCGGCGGCGGGGCTGATCGTCGGCCTTGCCGGATTCGCCGGAGACATCACCATCTCCGCCATCAAACGGGACCTGAACATCAAAGACAGCGGCAGCCTGCTGCCCGGCCACGGCGGCATCCTCGACCGCGTGGACAGCCTCAGCTACACCACGCCGCTGTTTTTCCACTTCCTCTACTACCTGCACTACTGAGCGACCGGCAACGGCATGTCCCCGGAACACTGGCCCAAGATCCTCTTCTTCGCCCTGCTGGTGCGACCCTTCGTCACCCTGGTGCTGGGACTGAACCTGCGCGGCCACGAACATCTGCGTGCGATGCGTTCCGGGATCGTCGTCGCCAACCACAACAGCCACCTGGACACGCTGGTGCTGATGTCCCTGTTTCCGCTTCGACGCCTGCCCCGGATCCACCCCATGGCGGCGGCCGATTACTTCTTCCGCAACCCCGCATTGAAATGGATCGCCACCCGGCTCATCGGCATCCTGCCGGTGGATCGCGGCGGCTATGGCCGGGCCACCCTGCGATCCGCCCGAGACGCGTTGCGACGGGGCGACATCCTGATCCTGTTCCCCGAGGGCACCCGGGGGAAACCGGAGCAACTGTCCACCCTCAAAAAGGGCGTGGCCCACATCGCCGCCCTGCAGCCGGAATCGCCCGTACTCCCGATCCACATCCACGGTCTCGGCCGCGCCCTGCCACGGGGCGAAGCCCTGCTGGTGCCCATGATCTGCGACATCGCGGTACAGCAACCCCGCCGCATGCTCGACTTTTCCGGGAAGGATCGCGACGCCCTGATGGATTGGTTACAGACCTCGCTGTCCGGTGCTTCTGGGAACGGGCATTCCCGTTAACCCGGCCACTAAATACCGCGACATCAAGGCTTCATCCATCAGAACGGCAATGGAACATCATGGAATCGCACCCTGTCGTTACCAATAGTGGAATGATGAAGAACGCTTTTGGCGATGGCCTGAAACTGGGGGAGTAGCGATTCGGCGTTCTTTTCCTGGGCCGTGCCCGTCACCATGTAGTAACGATTCTTTCCCACCAATATCGAGATGAACGTAGCCACATCATGCCCCTTTCCCGCCTTCTTTCCCGACGCCGTCAGGGCATAGCCTTTAAGGTTTTTTGATGAAAACCCGGGGAGCCGTTCCTTAACTTCAAAACCCGGCTCCAGTTGAGACTTTACAAGGAACTCCGCCGCGGGTTGAGCCGGAAGTTCACGATTATTCTTGAAGCCGTAACGAATCACGACAAACGGCATTGAATGCTCGAAAGCCCTGAATCTGCTGCTATCCCTGGGGGTAAATATCAGGTAATCATCACCTCAAAAGGTAGGCACAAGATCTTCCGTGGCTGAGACATCGAACCACATATTGGCGGCATAGTTGACCTCCTCGGGTGGCAAACGCCGGATGCTATTGAAAATATCCGCCACCGCTGCAAAGGTCATCCTGCTTTCATGAGCATCGTAGTTGCACGTAACCATCATGGCCCGGCCACCGTCGTTAAAGACGAGCCGGGCATGGCGCAAACTCGAAACCGATGTTGATTTATCCGGGATCATATGCCGCGTATATTCTGTTTCCGTGTGCCACAACTCACCCTTCAACCCATCGATAGAGAACGGCCTTTTCTCAAGCAATTTTGTCTTGCTGGAAGTCACAATCGGCATGAGCCTGTGCTTTGTCGGCTCTTTAACGAGTGACGCCTGTTTCGCGACTTCCTTCAATGCAGCCTCGTATCCCTGCTTGTGCTCCTGAAACCGAATAGTCGCTTCGGACCTTCGGGTCGCGACCTCTGTTCTCCCCGGAACCACATAAAACGTATCCGGCACATCCAGGCTATATGCCGTGCCGGGGATGGCCAACCGCTCCGCCATTGCCGAGAGCGGCAGTAACAAAAGAACGAAAAAGACCGGCCTGATAAAGCGTATTGAGATCACTGAAGTGTCCATGGTCCCTCCTATGGGCTGTATCCATCATGGGTAAATTTGATCTGGCCCAGATGCACCAAGGTATCCAACAGCTCCGCCACCTTGTCTTTTCTTGCACGACTGAATTGACGGGCGATGTGTTCCGCCGTGGCCGGGGCGGGCTGAGCGGCCAGGGTGGTTTTCAGGGCCTGTACTTGCTCGGGGAGGGCCTTGGGCCAGGCGGGTTTTTTGAGGGTCGGTGTATTGGCTGGTTCTGGTCGCGCCTGGAAAGGCGCTCCTACCGGGGCTTCGCTCTGGTTGGCGCTGGGGTTTTGGAATTCGGGGCGTAGCCAGCGGATGTGGCCGCGGGCCTCTTCGGCGGCGCGCTCGGCGTTGAGGTCCACCAGGCGTTGCAGGACCACCTCGTCGTATTGTTTGGCGGCTTGGTAGGCCGCTTCGGCCAGGGCGGCGGGGTTGTCCGGTTTGAGCGGGGTGGTCTTGCCGGTCTCCGGATCGGTGAACCCGGAGGCACCAAAGGCCTCGGCGGGAGACCGGTCGCCTTTGATTTTATTGGCGGATTCCAGGGCGACCACCAGAT
>JBMYTY010000049.1:0-8693 GCA_049604855.1 Gammaproteobacteria bacterium
CCATCCCGGGGTAAACATCGCTCCCGGGGCGGTCCGTGGAATACCAATCGCCGCCTCCATCAGCGGCACCCGCCGTCCCTCCGCCCCCCTCATCCCAGGACGGTGATGGCGGGGCAGGCGGCTCTACCTCGTCGGCAAGGGGCGGATCCGGATCAACGGGACGATACACGTAGGGATTGGCCTGGCCCGGGTACCCCCCGGCATAGGGCGCGGACGATTCCGCCCCCGGCTCAGGCATGGAATAGCCCCGCGGCTCCGCCGGCCGATACTGCCCGCCACCGTATGTCGGACCAAAGCCATCCTGCTGGGCGATGGCCACCCCGATGCAGGCAAATACCGCGGCCGCGACACCCAATGAAACGGCGCCAGCGGACGCGGCCTCGCGAGTGGCTTTGGGAAACGGGATCATCAACTCAACTCCTGGGTGCCATAGTCGGGCGCGTAAACATACCGCAGTCAGACCAGTGGCGGTACGCGCAGCCTTACCGGACCCGTTCGAACATCACCAGAAGCGTCTGCTGCCAGACATTGGCGTTGTCGTCGCTGACCATGACGAAGCGCCCATCTCCCAGGACGGCCAGGCCCTCGAAGTTGTCGACCTTCCAGCCTTCGCCCGAATGCAACACCAGCAGGTCTTCCACCTGCATCCGATCCGCGCGGAAGCGCGCCTCTCGCAGCAGAACCACCAGGGGAATGCCTGGCCCGACCCAGCAGCGCTCAATAACCAGCACGGCATCATCCGACTGGGGCTCCATGGCGGTTTGCGCGCATCCGTCACGGTCGGACAGGGCATAGGTCCAGTCCCGGCCATCCACCAGGCTCACCCAGCGCAGCCGTTTCTCCGGATCGGCACGCAAATGCCTTTCCGGCGCCGCTATCAGACCCCGGCGCGAGTGATACATCAGGGACTCCAGCGACGAGTTCACACCGGAGAAGGCGCTCACGCCCCGCCCCCCGGGACTCAGCGGCCCGAGCAGTGGCATGGCCGTGCCGGGACGGCCACGCCGGTCGAAACAGCGCACCCTGTGCTGGCGTTCGAAGGATACGCAGAGCGGGAATTCCCCTCCGACCCAGGCCAGACCCTCGGCATCGGTAAGGGTCTTGCCCCTCAACGGCCGTCCGCTGGCGGCCAACAGCGGGCCGCTCCAGACAGGCTCCGCCCCCACCAGAAACCCGTCCCGCATGATCAATCGAAGCTCAAGCAGAAAACCGAGATCGGAGACCGCGAACAGGCGTTGGGCACCCGGCTCCCAGGCCAGACCGGACAGGCCATGGCTGCGCTCCCCGCTGAGGGCGACGGTGCCCAACAGCCTGATCCCACGGCCCACCACCTGACCCCGTTCGTGATTGTCGCTGATCCAGAAACGCTCACCGACCACCCCCCACTGCTCACCTGCGTCGGCCGATGCACCGGTCACCACCCCGACAAGAACAAGCCAGGCCAAGAGCCCCCTCAAGGGCCTCATCAGGGGTCTCACTCGATCCGCTCCAGGGTCAGTGCCACGACGCGCCCCAGTCGGGCATCGCCCCATTCACCGCGCCAGCCCTCGCGCAGCGGCAGTCTCAACTCGCCGTCCGGCGAGATCTGGCGTACCTCCTTCACCCGCGCGCTGTACACCCCTGCTTCCAGCTCGACACTGGAATTCTGGCGCAGGCCCAACTCGCGCCCCACCAGATCACCTCGCGCGGTCCAGATATCACCCAGGGTATTGCGGGTCTCACATCGATAGATCGCCGCCACGTAGTTGCCGGGAAAGTCCATCATCGGAACCAGGTGCACCGTGTCACCCGCCTCGACGGCACCCTCGACCGGAAACGCGCGGTAGCGCAGATGGGGCGTGGAGCTGAGCTTCCCGCCCGCGGCCGCGAAGGTTCCACGTTCCTGCACACATTGGAACATCCCCTCCGGTCGGGAATAGGGAGACTCGTCACCGACGATGCGCGAACGCCCGCTGCCCTGAACAAAGGCACCATCGCGGATCTGGAACTCCAGAACCGATTGCCAGCCGATGATGATTCCACCGGCCAGGATACGGGTACCGAAGGCCAGCCGGTCACTGCCATCCAGGGTGAGCCGCCAACGGCCATCGCTGTCGGCAACCGCCAACGACAGGCCCAGCAGCCATATCACGGCGACGCGGGACGCGCGTGTCATCCAAACGTGTAAGCCGGACTCAGTAGCTGCCATGGTCGATCACGCGCCGCCTCAAAGCATGTGTAGTTGGAAGCGGTCTTTTGCCGCGTTCAAGGAATACATACCAGTTGCGGGCGATGGGGAAATACCCGACGCCCGACCTGATCACCGCACTCCAGCGCATGTGCTTGCCTGAGCACTTCGCGACGAACAGTCCCAGGAGCCTGCGCGGCGGAACACGGCATTCAAGCCTCAGACGTCGGTCTCGAACGGAGAATCAGGCGCGGATGTGGCGCTCGAACTCGGAAACGTAGCGGAATTGTTCGTCGGACTGGATGTAGCCGGGATTGATAACCCGCACCCGTTCGATGGCCGCGGCGGCCGGGGCGCCTTGGGTGACCAACATCAGAGCCAGCATGGTTCCAGTACGTCCGAGACCGGCCCGGCAGTGGAATACCACGGCTTCACCGGCATCCAGAGGCTCTTGCAGCGAGCAGCAGAGCGCATGCGCCGCGGCCAGATCGGGCGTCCCCATGTCGATGATCGGGAAGTGAATATTGTTGATCCCCGCACATGCCGCGTCATCGCCACCCAACGGCCGCTGGGTGAGGGTGACTAGGTGACGCACGCCCATCCCCGCCAGGCCGCGCATGTCGCTTGCCACGGTACCAACCAGCCCCGGGCGTTGACACCCGCCCAGGCGCCTCGGTTGAACCCAGTGAAATTCGTAGGGCAGGGTCGCTTCCTCCTTACCCGCGGTGTCAACAAGCGCGCCGACCGAGGCCTCGAAACCGGGCTCAGGCTTGCCCGGGAGGGCGGTTTGTGTCGTGGAACCCTCGCTGGAGCCGCGGGGCGGAGCCACCTCATCCAGGGCCGCGCTCTCATTTCCCCCGGCATCCGGCAACCAGCAGCTCCCTGATTGCAGGAAGCGGCCCACGGCTGAATCCGGGGGTGCGGAGAAAAAGTCCTCGGCGGATGCGTCCGCCACCACCCGACCGCCCGAGAGCAGAACCACACGATCAGCGAGTTCCCGGGCAGCAGCCTTGTCGTGGGTCACCAGGATCACTCCGTAACGTCGTGCCAGGCCCCGCACCCAATCGCGCATGCGCGTTTCGGCGCTGATGGAGATATCGCGGCAGGGTTCATCCATGAGAATGAAGCGTGTGCGCTCGGTGAGCTGCCGACAAAGAACGATCATGCGGTGCAGCTCCATGGGCATGGACATCACCGGATCGTCCAGACGGTGAGCCAGGGCGGACTCCAAACCCGCACGGGCGATGGCATCCAATGCCCCGTCTTCTCCCGTGAACGGGATCAGGTTGTCCGCGAGTGAACCGTCGTATAGCCGCGCACGCTGGGGCAACAGGACCAAAGGAGGGGCCGCGCCAGGTCCTCCCTCGGCAAGCAGATCGTCACCATCGAGATCCGCGCCACCCACCACCTCCAGGGTTGGAAAGACATCTCTGTATCCGGCCAGCACCCGTAAAAGCGTGCTCTTGCCCGAGCCGGATGGCCCCAGCAGACAGCTCAGGGACGGGGCGACGAAACGCATATCCAAAGCGGAGAACAAGCGCTGCTCGGGATACCCCAGACGCAAACCCGTCAGCTTCAGAACAGGGCGGTCATCGGGCTCGGGATCATCGTCCAGTGGGTGCATGGGGTCGTCCAAACAAGTCAGTCTTAGATAACTCCGCGGAATGAACCCGTTTCCATTGCGCGGCGGGTCGGAGGGTTACTTTAGCCACTGCTTCCCACGCCACCCAGACGACCGACGCACTACACGGGGAAATACCTTGGCGCGTTCACGTTTTCACCCAGTAAGAAAAACGTAAGCACCAATAGCAGGGCGATTGTCGGTCACCAGAATATGCGTGGTTAAGGCTGGGTCCAATGGCGCACTCCCCCTTGCCCGACTTCGCTACCGAATAACGGGAGTTGGCCATGGCGACGTGAACCCGCCCGCGCCCACGTCACGGTCGCGGTATACGCCATAACGTGCCGCGTAAGCCCGCACAAGAACGCCCCGGGCGGAGCATCCGGTTTCCGCCACGGTGGCGCATCGCTCACCATGAACCGGATTACTCCGCGGCCCAACCGTTCGCCAAGCTCGTGATCGGATGTGCCCTCGACGGAATCGACAATGTCATCAGATGCAGTCCACATCGCCAGCCAAGGCTTAACCGGGATAGAACGCAGCCTGCTTAAGTCCTGCATCAAGCATTACGCGCGAACCTCCAACACCCCTTCAGAGGTCGCCTTCCAATCCGATCCATCGGAAGGAGTGGACATTTTGGTGTCCGCCGCTGATGAAGCGGGCACGAGGGACTCGTTGTCGTCCGTCTCCGGCCCTTTCCACATCATCGTGGGGGAGCTGGCGAGCCCGTCCGAGCCCGGAGCTCGGGTGCTGTGCATTCCCTCCCCTCTGCGCACGGCCGACCTGCGCGACGCGCTGCAACGGATCATCGCGCAACTGCGTGCGTCCGATCCTTATCCCCCCGCGTCCCCATCCGTCCGCGCCACGCAATCCCCCGCTCCCACTTCGACGCATCACGACGCTGGCCTCCACTCTCCTGAGGCTCCGAAACCCTTGCAGTTCCTGGCAGGCCTGCCCAAGCAGGGTGCCATTCGTCTGCGCCACGAGGGCAAGGTCCTGATCCTCGACTACGACGAGTGCACCCTGTGGGCCCCCGCCGACGCCAATCTGAGGGACTTCGCCGAGCGCGCGCTGGAAAGCCAACAGTACGCCCCGGTCCACGATGGCGACCTGAACATGTCCACCCAGGGTCAATACGCCCACAGCCTCTACCGCTTCCTCTGGACCCAGGCCCTGCGCTACTCCAACGGTGGCCTGTTGCCGCGCATACGCTGGGCCTCGGGGCTGCGCTTGACGCGCTATCCCATGTTCGACCGGGTGGAACGACGCGACTGGATGCAGCCCATCGCGCTCAAGCTCATGCGCGGCAACACCTCCCTGCGGCAACTCCTGGGTCACCCGGACGCGGACCGCCGCTCCCAAACCATCGCCTTTCTCAACGCCTGCGAGCTTTGTGGCTGGCTGGACACCTCCGGCGAACCCGCCACAACGTATCGGGAACGTTTCGGCGTTTCGCCCAAGATCGTGGTGACCGGCCCCATGGGCTCGGGCAAGACCACGGCCATCGCATCCGTTGCCGGACGCTTCAAGGGCGTGGAGGCCGCCGCGAGCGATGCCGACACCCGCGGCCGCAAGCCCTCCACCACCATCGCCTACGATTACGGCGAGCTGGATCTGCCCACCCTGGGCCCGGTACGGCTGTACGGGACCCCGGGCCAGCGGCGATTCTCCTTCATGTGGAACATCATCTCGCGGGGCGCCCGCGGTTACGTGGTGTTGGTGGACAATGCAAGGCGACTGCCCCTGTCCGATCTCGGCACTTACCTGGACACCTTCGGCGAGAAGCTCCGCCGCACCGGCGCGGTCATCGGTGTCACCCGGCTCGACGAGCAGGGTAAACCCAGCCTCGCGGATTACGACCGGTACCTGGCCGAACGCGGTGAAGAAATTCCGGTCCTGGGTGTCGATGCCCGCGACGGCACCCAGGTCCTTGATGTCCTCGACGCCCTCATCCTCAACGACGGTACACGCGCCGCCTAGTGTAGTGCGCCAACCTAATTGGAACTTATAACGGCCCCATTTTCCGCCATGCCGCGTTGCTCGTTGTCGCCATAGTCCCACTATGACTCCGCCTCGCGCCTTGCCTGACGAAAAATGGAACTCGTTCTAATATTCCATCCATCTCGGCGCACTACACTCGCGCATCCACCGGTTCATCGGAGCATCCCCTCATGGAACCCACCATCGGCAATCGCGGCGCTGATCCCCGTTACCAGCCCCTGTTGGACGAGCTGACCGCCGCGACCCCGGGCCTACGGGGCGTAATTATCAGCACCGCGGACGGCTTGGTGATTTCCCACCGGCTGCCCGATGGGATCGACCCCCTGAATTTCGCCGCCATGGTGGCAACCTTGGGTGGCGTGGCCGAATCCACCTGTGAAGAACTGGCCCTGGGGCGCTCCCGACGCAGCCAGCTGGAGGGCGATGCGGGACAGCTTCTGGTTGCCCCGCTATCCAACGAGCTGGTCGCCGGTTTGCTGATCGAACCCGGTACCACGCCGGAAACCGCCCACGACCAGCTACAGGCCCACCGCGACCGGCTGCTGGCTGTCGCCTGACCCCACCCCCCCCCAATCGAGAGCCCGACCGAGGGCCCGACCGCGGCGCACGCCGCGACACCATCACCTGAGGAAGCAATAAAATGAGCGCAGACAGCATCATCGCCAAATGCATGAGCACCGTCCCCAAAGCCCTCGCCGCCGGGGTCGTGGACCTCACATCGGGCATGCTCATGGCCATCAAGACCACCGATTCCCACCCCCAGCAGGTTCTTGACCTGGTCGCCGCGGCCACCAGTGAATTGTTCGAGGGTGAGACGGTGAAATCCATCGAGGACCACTTCCGGCGGGCCCGCGGTGACACCTACGACGGTAGTTATTTTCGCGAGATCATCGTGACCTCTTACAACTTGGTCCACGTGTTCGCGCGAATGAAATCCACCGACAGCATGGTCGCGGTGGTGGTGGTGCGCAACGATGCCAACCTGGGCATGGTCCTCGCCAAGTTCCGCGAGATCGCCCAAACCGAGACGGTTTGACCCCGTACTCTAGGCAGAAGTGATTTCAGGGTGCTGATCGACCCGGCGGCCCGCACGGCCACCTTGAGGATCGTATTCGCGGGGGCGCCACGGGCCGGCAAGACCGCGCTGGTCCGAACCCTGGCGCTCGAGCTGTTCGGAGCCGACCGAGCGCCCTCGGTGATCAGCCCGGCCGAAGCCGAGGAACGCACCCTGTTCTTCGACTGGCTGGAATACGACGGTGGAATGAATTCCGGCTTTCGGATTCACAGCCAGATCATCAGCGTGCCCGGGCAGCAGGTACTGCGACACCGTCGGCGACTGCTTATCGGGATGGCTGACGTGGTCGCCCTGGTCGCCGACGCGCGGCGCTCTGAGATCACCGCGATGTCCGATGCAGCGGCGGAGCTGCTGCCATGGCTGGCCCGGGATCACGGCCAAGTCCCGCTGGTTCTGCTCGCCAACAAGCAGGACCTGGAGGGCACCCTGGGCGCGAGGGAGCTGGCGGAGCATCTCCCCACTCCGCTCAGGGACAGCCCGGGCTACGACATCTCCGCCCTCGCCGGTGAGGGCATTCGCGGCGGCTTTCTCGGTGCCCTGCGCTCCGCTATCGTCGCGAATCAGGATCTACTCAAGCAGGCCGCATCGAGCCCAGACGACATTCCGCTGGAGACTCCGGACCGCCTGCTCGATCTCATGCAGGCAGCGGACGAAGACCTGCATGTGCAGTCGCCGGGAACGGATTCCGACCCGGCATTAGACCTCACGCCGCCAACCGATAACGTTCTACGACAGTGGCCCGCGGACGGTCCCGATCACGCTTGGAACAGTATCCTCGACCCGGCGCGTTCGTCCCCCTCGGGCTCGGCGAATGACGGTGACTGGAGCGTGGGATGCGAGCCGGGGCGGATACTGGAAGATGAAGCTCAGGCCCTCGCGTCCTTCGCCCGTGCCGAACAGTGCGCCAAGCAGCAGGAGCAACTCCTGCCCGGAGACTATCGGCTGCTCTTGGTAGCCGACCCCGATGGGTCCCTGCGCCTGTGGCATGCGCACCCTCCGGTCAAACCACTGGGGCCGTTGTTCGAACGCCTACTGGTGTCCGAGCCGGGGAGGTGCGCCGCCAACCTTCACCGCCTTGGCGTGTGGTTGATGCTGATGAAGCATCACCTAGAGGACCCGGGACTGGTGTCCACATTGTGCACGGACCGGCTTGGCATCGATGGGACCCGTCTGGTGTACACCGGCCCCTGGTCGCCCGGCGCACCGGGGACGCGCCCCTTGCGCGAGCTCATCCACGCCGTGGCGCTCCCTCCACTGCGCCTTGGGATCGACACCGGCCGCATCGATCCCAACGCGCTCACGGTCGCCTATCAGCGCGATGTTCCTCAAGCCCCGGCTACGGGGTCACTGCGCGAAACCCTGCTCGCACTTCTGCTCGAAATCTGATCAGGGCGTGCCACCGACGACATCCTGAGCACCGCAATCGGTGCAATACACCTTGCCCTCCGCATGTTGCAGCCGGACCGTCTCGCCCACATCCAGCGCGCGCCCACAACCATCACACAGGGTCGCCACACTCAGGGCCTCCATGCTGTAGCCCTCGTCCCGGCGCTCCACTCCATCGATGACCATTCCGCGCGACGCGGATTTGACGATTTCGCGGCGAAACAGCTCATGGATCGCCGCCCAGCGTCGCCAAAGAACGGGGTCAAAACCGTGCTCCAGGACCACGCGTTCGAACAGATCCTCGCGGTAATCGAACAAGGCATCGTCGATGACCATCCAGTGGTGGGCATTGAAGGGCCGCATGCCCAGGTAAGTTCGTGCATTGGTGAACAGATCGCGCAGAAATTCATACTGCTTGTCCACCACGCGCTTGCGCGGAATAC
>JBMYTY010000050.1:0-8673 GCA_049604855.1 Gammaproteobacteria bacterium
GTCGAGGTCGGCGGGGACCTCACAGACAAAGGGGATGCGGTTATAGCCCTGGGCGGCCAGGGCATCGAACTGTTCGCGTTTCATGGACCTCTTCCGGGTCAGGCGATGGGACGAATGACGGACATGCGCGGAGCGGACTGGCCCTGGTGTTGAATCACCAGGCGCGGGCCAATCAGCACCATCGCCATCGCAGAGTCATCGTCTTGCTCATCTCCTGAACTCCCGGAAGATCAAAGGGGGCACATGTGAAGCGGGAAAACTAACCCATCACCCGGCATCCGCCAAGCCTTGGATCGTTGCAAAGCACGGCGCGGGTCGGTCAGGCAGCCACCCGCAACAGCCCACGGATCTCGGTGAGGTCATCGAGAACGGCATCCGGGTCGAAATCACGAATGTCGAGGCCATGGTTGTAGCCGTAGCTCATGCACACGATCTGGAAACCCGCGGCTCGGGCCGCCTTAACGTCACTCACCGAATCACCGATCATCAACGCATGATCCGGTGAGACACCAAAAAACTCGGCGGCGTGGAGCAACGGCCGGGGGTCGGGTTTCTTGACCGGCAGGGTGTCGCCCGAAATAACCACCTCGAAATCGTCGTAGACATCAAGGGCCTTCAGCAGAGGAAGGGTGAAACGCTCCGCCTTGTTGGTCACGCAGCCCAGGCGATAGCCCTGGGCCTTCAGCCAATCCAGCCCTTCGCGTATCCCCGCGAACAGGTGACTGCGCTTGGACGTGTTCTCCGCATAGAGCTCAAGGAAGACGGGATAGGCGGCCTCGAAATCCTCGTCATGAGGTTCGCCGTCCAACTGCCCCACGAGGGAGCGTCGAACCAGGCGCTCAACGCCATTACCCACCCACTCGCGGACCTTTTCAACGCCATGGGGAGCCCGACCCAGCCGGGTCATCATCTCGTCGACGCAGAAGGCAAGATCGGGAACGGAATCCACCAGCGTGCCGTCCACGTCGATGAGGATCATCTTGGGATTGTTGATCATGGGCTGCTCCGGCTGGGCCTTGAATCCGCCTCAGGCGGCCTTGGCCAGCTCCGCGCGCATCTGGGCAATGATGCTGTCGTAGTGGTGCGGATCGCTGTCCTGCCCCTTGCCGAAGATTCCGGAACCGGAGACGAAGGTATCCACGCCCGCGGCGGCCACTTCGGCGATGTTGTCGGCCTTCACGCCACCATCGATCTCCAGGCGTACGTCCAGGCCACGCTCATCGATCATCTGACGCACCTTGCGGGCCTTGTCGAGCACGTAGGGAATGAAGGACTGACCACCGAAACCGGGGTTCACCGACATCAGCAGGACCATGTCGATCTTGTCCAGGGTGTACTCGAGAATCTCGAGAGGGGTCGCCGGGTTGAATACCAGACCCGGCTTGGCACCGGCCTCACGGATGGCGCCCACGGTGCGATCCACGTGGCGGGAGGCCTCGGGATGGAAGGTGATGTAGGTGGCACCGGCCTTGGCGAAGTCGGGCACGATACGATCCACCGGCTCGACCATCAGGTGCACATCGATTGGGGCGGTCACCCCGTGGCTGCGCAATGCGTCGCAGACCAGCGGGCCAATGGTCAGGTTCGGCACGTAGTGATTGTCCATGACATCGAAGTGAACGATGTCGGCGCCTGCCGCCAGCACGTTGTCCACCTCTTCCCCGAGACGGGCGAAATCAGCGGAAAGGATGGACGGAGCAATTGCGTAATCGGCCATGGTGTCGAACCTCCGAACGGGAAGGTGATGGTGTCGTTGTGTATTGCCGCTCACGCCGCCAATGCGGACATCACGAGGCGGCCCGGACAAAAAGGATCGCGGACTTTAGCGAATCGACGGAAAAATTCCCCCGCCCCTCTCCAATGCGAACCCCCATATACCCATTCTGGGGGATGAACCCGCCTATCCCGATCTGGGGGAGCCGACGCTGATACAGAGCCCTTATCCGTCGCCCATCAATTCCCGTATCCGCGAGACGTAACCGCGGGTCTCACGCGGCGTGTAGGGCCGAATCCGGTCCCAACTACGCTCATTCTTCTCCACCTTGTTCGTCCCTGAGCGCTTGTAGGCCTTCAACACACCGCCCAGCCCCGCGTTGTAACTGGCGAAGGTGTAGGCGAGGCGATCATCCAGATTCGGCAGGTCATCGGTCCAATGGCGATACAAACGGCGGTCGTACCAGATCCCCGCCGCGATATTCCAGCGCGGGTCGTCGATGGCGCGGAAGTGCGGGTTGGATCGGCGGATCTCCTCGAAAGTCGTGGGCATGATCTGCATCAGACCCACCGCGCCCACGTGACTTTTCACATCCGGCCGCAGGGCCGATTCCGCGATGGCCTGGGCCTTGAACCAACGCCAATCCTTGCCGGGCCCGAAATAACGCTTGGTGTACTTGCGGAAATAGCGGTCGTATTCGTCGGTCCAGCGATGTGAATCGACGGTGTGCGTCGCACGTGCTCCCGAAGCCGCGTAGGCCGCCGGCACCAGCAAAAGGACCAGCCAAAGCCACATGCCCGGGGAAAGTTTCCTCAAGTTCATGTCATCGCCCGTCGCGGCCGTGATCGAACGCGCTCACCGCACTGGATCAACTCAGGCCCATGCCGATGACCAGGCCCATGGCGATGCCGACACCGACAAAGATCCCCATGACCATCAAGCCCACGGCCATGTTTCCCTTGGCCAGTTCCTCGCCAATGCGGAAATTGACCAGGTGATTGAGGATCTTGCAGCCGGTCCACATAAACCCCAACGTCATGGCACCGCCCAGCAGGGCATAGATGAAGTTGAGCACAATGGGGTCGAGTGAATCGCTCATATCCCGTCCTCCGCGAGAGTAGGCGTCCCGATCATTGCCGGGATTCTTGATTTGATGACCAGCAGCGATCAGCGCGTGCCAGCATGTTTCGCCTCAGTCTACTCATGACTGGTCGACGCGCGCCACAACGCAAGGCAATCCCGTGCCCGAAATCCGAGCGGGAAACGGGCACGGGTCGACCGGCTGATCGGCTATGGCGATCAGACCATGGCGATCAGGCCGCCGTACCCCGCGCATCGCGAATTCGATCATAGGCGGCCCGGATCGCCTGGCTTTTCTCCGTGGCGATACGCACCATTTCCTCCGGCATCCCCTTGGCCACGAGTTTGTCCGGGTGGTGCTGACTCATCAGCCGCCGATAGGCCCGCTTGACGGTCTGATCATCGGACTCCCGCTCCACTCCCAACAGTGCATAGGCTTCATCAAGACTGGGACCACCCCGGGAACGGGTGCGGGTCCCGCCGCTATCGCCAGCGCCCGCCCGGCCAGCACCCGCCGCGTAATGGGCGCGGATCAAAGCTTCCAGACGTTCCATCTCGCCCGGTGCCAAACCCAGGACCCGCGCGATGTGGTCCAGGATCTGACGTTCCTCCACGGCGACCCGCCCGTCGGCATAAGCCGCATGTAACTGGATCTCCAGAAACATGCGCATGAGATCCAGCCTGCGGTGGCAGTTACGGCGGAAATCCGCCAGCACGGCATCGAGATCGAAGTGCGCGGACTTGCCCTCGCGAAACAGATTCACGGCCGCGCGCCGCTGATCGTCGGTCAGCCGCATGTGATCCATCACCGCCTCAGCGGCGCGGATCTCGTCCGGCGAGACACGCCCATCCGCCTTCGCCACCCGCCCCATCACGGAAAATGCCGCGGTGAAAAACGCCGCCTGGGCCTGTTCCCTGCGTTCCACATCTCCGTGGGGACCATCGGCGTAGTGGTCCGGGTCCATGCCCTTGTCGACCTGGTGCCCGACCGCCGCCCCCAACGCGGCCCCGAGCGGGCCACCCATCAGGAACCCAGCGGCCCCGCCAATTACCTTGCCCCACCACGCCATGGTCGTTGAGTCCCCGCGCTTCTCTGCTCATCGCCCATGCCGGGCCCATATGGGCGCGAATACTACGGCGGGCATGCCGCCCTTGCATCAAACACCGCGCTCGATCCCATCGCTGCCCCGTGCCGGGTCACAGGATGGCCAATCAGCGCTATCATGCGCCGCCATGGCTGCTGAACGCTCCCTCAACCAAATCACCTCCGACGGCCTGTGGCGGAACAACGCCGGCCTCGTGCAATTGCTTGGTCTCTGCCCGCTGTTGGCCGTTTCCACCACCCTGGTCAACGGTCTGGGCCTGGGTCTGGCGACCACCCTCACCCTGCTGGGCTCGAACGTCATCGTCTCCCTGATCCGCGACAGCGTCAGGGACGAGATCCGCATCCCGGTATTCGTGCTGGTCATCGCGTCCATCGTGACCGCCATCGAGTTGGCCATGAGTGCTTTCTTCCACGACCTGTACCTGATCCTGGGTATCTTCATCCCGCTGATCGTGACCAACTGCTCCATCATCGGCCGCGCGGAGGCCTTCGCCTCGAAAAACGGGGTACTGCGCTCAGCGGTGGACGGACTCGCCATGGGATTTGGGTTCACCGCCGTGCTGGTGGCCCTGGGCGCCTTCCGCGAAATCCTCGGCAAGGGCACCCTGTTCAGCGACGCGCATCTCATGTTCGGCCATGCGGCCGAGATCATCGAGATCAGTTTCAGCGATGACTACCGCGGCTTTCTGCTCGCCGCCCTGCCCCCCGGAGCCTTCATCGGCCTGGGTCTGCTGATCGCCCTCAAGAACATCATCGACAAGCGTCTGGCGGGCCCCAGCGCCGCCGCCACCGGGGCCGATGCCGCGGCTACCGCAACCTGAATCCGGCCCGCCTCCGGGGAAGCGCCGACCTCCCGCCATCATGAATGACGCCAAGCGCGCGCAGCTTTACCAGCGGCTGCGGGCAAGCAATCCCAAGCCGACCACCGAACTGCACTACAGCTCGTCCTTCGAGCTGCTGGTCGCCGTGGTGCTGTCCGCCCAGGCCACGGATGTCGGCGTGAACAAGGCCACCGACCGGCTGTTTCCCGTCGCCAGCACCCCCCGGGCCATTCTTGACCTCGGCCTCGATGGGCTGAAGCGCTACATCCGCACGATCGGCCTGTTCAACAGCAAAGCGGAGAACATCATCAAGCTCTGCGCCATGCTGCTCGACCAGCACAACGGCGAGGTCCCCCGCTCACGCGAGGCATTGGAAGCCCTCCCCGGCGTCGGCCGGAAGACCGCCAACGTGGTGCTCAACACCGCCTTCGGCGAACCCACCATCGCCGTGGACACCCATATCTTCCGCGTCTCCAACCGCACCGGTCTCGCCAAGGGCAAAACACCGCTGGAGGTGGAAAAACGCCTGCTCAAGGTCACCCCGGGCGAGTTCAAGCTGGACGCCCACCACTGGCTCATCCTGCATGGCCGCTACGTATGCAAGGCGCGCAAGCCCGAATGCCCGGGTTGCGTGATCGCCGACCTGTGCGACTTCAAACCGAAGACGACCGCGGTGAGCGCGTGAATCTCCACCACGAGACCCTGAGCATCGAGACCCACCCCGGCATCGATATTCATTGCCTGGACGCCCAGGTCGCCGCCGTGATCGAACGTTCCGGATTGACGCGGGGTCTGGTCACCCTGACACCCCTGCACACCACCTGCGCCATTACCGTGAACGAGTTCGAATCCCGACTCGTGGACGACATCCGCCTGTACCTGCGGCGTTTGGTCCCGGAGTCCGCCCCCTGGCTGCATAACGACATCCACCTTCGGGACTGCCCGCGGGACGAACCGGAAAACGCCCACGCGCACCTGATGGCGATGCTCATGGGCGCGAGCCAGACCCTGGCCCTGCGTGACGGGCATCTCGTTCTCGGTCAGTGGCAATCCGTACTCTTCCTGGAGCTGGATGGTCCGCGCGCACGCCAGGTGGATGTACAGATCAGCGGAGCCCCATGATTTTTTCCAACGACCGCGACACCCTCAGGGCCCAGTACCTCAACGCCTGGAACAAGGCCGGCGCGGGCGAGGCCTTATCGCCACTGGAGCAACAAATCGCGTCCGTGGTGAGCGAGCATCCGGAATACCACCCCATGCTCGAGAACCGCGACCGGGCCCTGGGCGCTGACTACCAACCGGAAGGCGGTGAGACCAATCCCTTCCTGCATATGGGCATGCATCTGGCCTTGCGGGAGCAGCTGTCCACCGACCGACCGACCGGATTCCGCTCTCTTTACCAGGCCATCTCAGGCAAGCTCGGGGACGCGCACGAGGCGGAGCACCGCATCATGGAGTGCCTGGGTGAGGCGCTCTGGCGTGCCCAGCGAAACGGCACCCCTCCGAACGAACAGGACTATCTCGAATGTCTGCGTGCACTCGCGGGGCAGTCCTGAGCGACCCTCGCCCGGACCTGCGTGGGAAGCGTCACCCACGATGCACCGCCCCCCCCCGTTGCAGCGAGCACTGAAACCCCGTTGAATGACGGTCCACCGTCGAAACCGCAGCCCAACAAGGGGTGAAGCCCATGGATATCGGTACCCTGATCGTCATTGGTGTCGTGGTCGTCCTGCTGACCTACGGCATCCTGATCTACAACAACCTGGTCCGGCTGAAGCACAACGTCTCCAAAGGTTGGTCGAACATCGACGTCGCCCTCAAGCAGCGGCACGAAGAGCTGCCCAAGCTGGTCGACGTCTGCAAACAGCACATGCAGTACGAGGCCGGCACGCTGCAAAAGGTCATGGAAGCGCGGGGCAAGGTATTCGAGGCACGCGGCTCCGGCGACGTCAAAGCCCTCGGCCGCGCTGAGTCCATGTTACGGGCCGGACTGGGCCAGTTGTTCGCCCTGGCGGAGAATTACCCTGAGTTGAAGGCAAGCGAGTCCTTCACCCACCTGTCCAGCCGGGTCTCCGGACTGGAGGAAACCATCGCCGACCGCCGCGAGCTCTACAACGAGCACGTCAACCTCAACAACGTGCGCATCGAGCAGTTTCCCGATGTCATCATCGCGCGCCTGTTCGGTTTCACTAACTTCGACCTGCTGGAGTTCAGCGAGGCACGCGAGGACGTCAGTATCAGCGGCCTGTTCGGATCCTGATCCCACCCGGAGATCGACGAGCCGCTCCGCCAGCCCCATGCTTGAGGACCTACGGCAATACATCGTCCACGCGCCCGCGGTGGCCTTCTGGCCCCAATGGGGTTTCGGTGTGCTGTTCTCCACCCTGAGCCTGGGCGCGGGGCTCCAGGCCTGGTGGCGGGCACGGATCATCGACGACACCCCCACCGCCAAACTGCGCTCGGCGGCACAGGGCTACGTCGAGCTGCGCGGCATGATGGCACCCCACGCCGGCACTCTGACGGGCCCGCTCACCGGCCGTCCGTGTATCTGGTATCGCTGGGCCATATACGAGCGCCGAGGCAGCGGAAAGAACCGCCGCTGGGTACGTGTCGATGGCGGCCTGTCCGACACCCCGATCCGTCTCGATGACGGAACCGGACAATGCATCATCAACCCCGAGGGCGCGGAGATCATCTGCGCGCAGGATAGTTCCTGGTACGGCAACAGCCGACGCCCATCCCCGAGCACTCGCACATCCAGCGGACTGTTCTCCGGGGGTTACCGCTACCGCGAGGAACGTATCGGTGAAGGCGAGCCGGGCTACGCGATCGGTCATCTGCACACGCCGCGACGCGGCCGCCGGGAACGCGACGAACTCGCCGGTCACCTGCTCAAACGCTGGAAGAACGACCCCAAGGCGCGCGCGCGACTGGACAGTGACGGCGATGGCGAGCTGAGCATGTCGGAATGGAGCGCCGCGGTGGACAAGGCCGAGCGCCTGGCCACCGAGGCGGAGGCCCGGGTAAAGCGTCCGCCGCCCATGGCCCAACTATCGGCCACGGGAGACAAGCGCCACCCCTTCATCATCTCCACCCGGGAGGAACGGGATCTCGCCCGCCGCTTCAAGATCCGCGCCGCCATCAGCACCGTGGTTTTTCTGGCCATGGGTCCCATCACGGTCATGGCACTGTTTATCCGCCTCGGCACATCCTGACGCAGCGCGCTATATTCCGCCCCCATGATGCACCGCCCCCAGACGCTCATCGCCGACCCGCGCATCGTCGAGCCGCGCCGCCCTCGGCCACCCCGGGCCCATCAGCATCGCGGCCACGAGCATCGAGCCCGACCACTCCTGGTCATGCGACTTTTCCTGCTCCTGCTGCTCAGCAGCTGTGTGACCCCGACCGCCTGGGCCGTCGACTCCAACGCTGAACTGGACCGGGCCCGGTCCATGCTGGAACGCGGGCAATTGGATTCCGCCCTGAAAGCCATCGACGGGGTATTGTCCAAGCAACCCGACGACCTCGGCGCGCGACTGCTCAAGGGCGTCATACTGGCCCAGAAGGGCCTCCTGGGAGACGCCACCCGTATCTTTCAGTCCATCACCGAAGATCGGCCGGACCTCCCTCAACCGTTCAACAACCTTGCCGCCATCCAGGCCAGCCAGGGCCGTTACGATGAAGCGCTGACGACCTTGCACAAGGTCGTCACATTGCACCCCGGGTACGCTATCGGCCATGAGAATCTCGGCGATCTGCACTCGTCGTTGGCACAGCGCTCCTATCAAAATGCTTTGGGCATATCAGGCCCGAGCCCGCGTCTTCAGGCGAAGATGGAGGCCCTGTCGGGTTTCGTCGCGACCCCCGCACGCAATTCAGAGCCCTCCGGTCCAGGCCGGGCCGGGCAATCTCCCGCGAAACGGGGCTCGACCAAGCCCAGCCCGAAAATCCCC
>JBMYTY010000051.1:0-8668 GCA_049604855.1 Gammaproteobacteria bacterium
CCCGGACCCAGTCACGCCGCTCAACCACATCGGCGTTCCGCCAGCGCCCCTTGAGCGCGCGAACGGCCTTGTCCAGTTGCTTCCAGCCCTCGGCATCGATATCCGCCCCGTCGGCGCGCAGGGCCTCAAGCTCGGCACAGACCTTCTCCCGCTCCTCCAGGGCGCGCGCACGCACCCTTGCCTTCTCTTCGAAGTGGGCCTTACACGGCTCGTAGGCCGCGCCACAAGCCGCGTCGAAGCGCTCCCAGAGTTCCTGGGGCGCAACGTCCCCGGCCCGGTCCATGGCCTGCCAGGCATCGCGCGCCTCGCGCACTTCGCGGGCCACGGTCTCCGGATCGCGGCGCGACAGGACCAACGCCTCCATGGCACGACACAACTCCTCGCGCGATTGGCCACTGCCCCAACGCCGCCAGTCGCGCATCTCGCGCAAGCGCGAATCCAGGGCTCGGAAACGTCGGTCCAGTCGATGCAAAGCCTTGCCCGGACGTTCGGGCAGGGCCCGGAACACGGGTCGCAAGCGAGCGGCCACGCCACCGGCACCCTTGATTTCTCCCGCCTCGATCGCCGCTTCCAGCCGATCCAGATCCGCCTGCACCCCCGCCGCATCGGGCAGTTCCACACCATCGGCATCGCCGACCGTACCCTCATCCGCCGTAGCGCGATTCGAATCCGCGTCGCCCGCTACCGGCTTGTCGGCGATCAGCGGACGCAGTCGCTCACTCAGGCGCTCGCGCAAGGCCTCGGTGCGCGGCCACGGCAGGTCGGCGGCGCGCGCGCGCACCTCTTCTCCGACGTCCTCGCCCTCGCCCGACCGACGCTCCGCCTCGACCAGCAGCTCACGCAGGGCCTGGGCACGCCCCCATTCGTCATTCAAGCGGTCCCGGGCGGACTGAATGCGCTCGACGATGGCCTTGTAGCGCCGCTCCAGGGCATCACGCTCGGACGGGGCGACCGTGTCCCCATCGTCCCAACTATTCATAAAGGTGCCGAGCGCGGCGTCCACCGTGGCGACATCGGAGGGGGACAGCTCAACACGGCTGTCCAGGTCCGCGAGCAGGTGCTCCAGGGACTCGATCAAGGACTCGCGCTTGGCCAGGGCCTCGGCCAATGCCGCCTGACGGCGTTCGAAATCCGCCCGGCACTCCAACCAGTTTTCATGGGCCCGCTCGAAGCGTTGCGCCAGTTTTTCATCCGCGAAGTCACGCAGGGGCTCGTAGTCCTCCACCACCCGGCGAACGCGGAACTCCTCCTTGGGTTGCTCAGCCAGGGCCTCCATGCGGCCGCACAGCTCACGGATCTCGGCCCGTGCCTCGCGCAGCTGCTGAATGGCATCGAGCTTGTCCTTGGCATGACGGGCCACCCGTTTGTCCTTTTTGCGTGCCTTGCGGAATACCTCGTTGAGGGCATCCTCACCGGTGATCAGGCAGGCTGCGGCATAACGCACATCCGCTATCGCGTCCTCCAGGGCGACGCTGACCAGGACGGCCGAATCGGTGACATGTTTGAGGGCGGCCGTGCGCAGCTCCGGGTCCTGCCCGATGCGGCAGAGCTTCTCGCCGAGCCCCTCCACATCCAGCGCAAGCAGCCGCTCGCGCGCCTCCGGGCCACCGGCCAGGCCGCACAGCCGGGCCAGTGCGGCATCGCGCACCACGCGACTTCCCGGATCACGGGCGATGCTGGCGATGATGTCCATATCGTCCAAACGCGCCAGCGCGGCGCAGCGCACCGCCGAGTCCGGGTCGTTTCGCGCCAGTTCGACCAGCCCGGGGTCGCGGGTCGCCAGACGCGCCACGGCCTCTTTGCGCACGGCGGCATCGTCGTGCTGCCAGCGGGGTTTGAGCAGGGACCTCAGGATCATGGGCGTTGGGTTCGGTGCGCGGACCGTGAACTCATCCTGTGAGCACGGCCTGTCGGGTCGGTGAAGGGGGCGGCATGGAAACGGCGCGGAATAGTCCCATGAATGGAAGCGGCCCTGCCACACAACCGTAATGGTCAGCGGCGACACTCCCCAACGTCCACACCTTGCTTGTATGGCCCGCCGCCCATGGTGTTACTGTATGCCGCGCCTCAGGACCCGCTCTTCCGATACGAACGGACACGGCGATGAATGACCTGACCCATCGCGCCTTGCGCACCGACATCTCGGGTATGCCCATCGAATGGGTGGGCTACGAGGAAGCCGTTCGGCTATACGCCCTGGGCCTGGTGGCCTACACCGCCGGAACGGCCCTGTACACGGTTCATGGTGGTATCTCCTCCGCCACCGGCAGGCGCAGCACCATCGAGGTCAACTCGATCATCGCCACCCAGGGGCATCACCATTCGGCGGTTCTGCGCCACCGGCCCGGCTACGCCCCACCCCTGCACAACACGCCGCTGTTCCAGCGCGATGACCACATCTGCCTCTATTGCGGTACGCGCCATCCGGTACACGAGCTTTCCCGCGACCATGTGATTCCCACCAGCCGCGGCGGGCGCGATACATGGAACAATGTGGTGACAGCCTGTAAACGCTGTAACCACTTCAAGGGCAACCGCACCCCCGATGAAGCGGCCATGGAACTGCTCGCGGTGCCCTTCGTTCCCACCCATGCCGAGTACATCTATCTTCAGGGGCGGCGCATTCTGGCCGACCAGATGGATTTCCTGCGCTCACACTTTCCGCGCAGCAGCCCGCTACACGCCCGGTTTCAGGGCTGACGCCTTTCAGCCGGGCAGCCCACCTCCCGGGAACCTCCCGCGCACCAGGCCTGTCCCAAGGCAAAGCACAGGGCGGCCGCGTCGGAATTTTTTACACTTCGCGCGCCTGTGCCAGGCCGTCACCACTGCAAGTCGCTGAAAACCGGCAACTAGCCGTTATCGGCCTGATTCTTGCAGACGTAGACATTGATCACTCATTGACGAGCGGGTGTCACCGGATACGCGCTCAGAGGCTTTAAACGTATGGACTTCAAAAATTCCTCTCGCATGGGCTTTGCTCTTGCCCTGGTCGGCCTGCTCTGGTCCGCCTCGGTCAGTGCCCTGCCGACGCTGTGGGGCGTGGACGAGGACGACGGTGAACTGTTCCGCATCGACGACTACACCAACCCCGCGGGCACGCTGACCTCCTACGGCCAGTTCAAGTGGAACAACAACGGCAACATCCAGTCCGTGGGCAATGACATCGAGGCCTTCACCATCCGCTCCGACGGCATGGCGTACATGATCCTCGACGACGACCTCGGCGGCGAGAACGAACCGGTCCTGCTGCGTTTCGACATGAATACCGCCTCCACCACCCAGGACAACGTGGTCGATGTGGTGGGCAATATCAACATCAACTTCGATACCTCCGATGACGACCTCACCGGCATCGATTTTGATCCGTCCACGGGCGAGATGTACGTGCTCTTCGAGGATTACAATCACAAGGGCAAAAACCGCAAGGACCGCCTGCTGCGGGTCGATGCCACCACCGGCAACGTGCTGGACAACGACCGGATCAGCGACGGCTTCACCAACAAGGGCAAGGAATCCGTCAAGCTCGGCGAGGACATGGTCTTTCACGAGAACGGCAGCCTTCTGGTGGTCGACCAAGAAGACGACGATGTCTATTACATGGACCCGGCCAATGCGGAACTGACCGGCCTGTACGACGGCGATTCCGACGGTGGATTGCCTGGCAATACCTACTTCGAGGCCCTGGCCTGGGATAGCGAGAACGACCAGCTCGTCGCCTTCTCCGACAATGGAAATTTCTTTGCCCTCATCACCTCGGGCAACGGCTCGAACAGCTCCTACGGCGGCGCGCCCGGCCTCACCGATGTCGAAGGCTTGGCGTTCTGGAACTCCAGCGGCGGGGGCGGGGGAGGAATTCCCGTGCCCGGCACGGCACTGCTGCTGGGGCTGGGCTTCCTGGCGGGTATGCGCAAGCGGCGCGGGTCCACCTGACCCACAACTTTTTTCCTGATCGGAAATTGAAACGCCCCGCATGAAGCGGGGCGTTTTTTCGTTGAATCCCAGGCCTTGGCGCTACTGCTCGGCTTCAATCTGCTCCCGCAGCGAACGAGCCTCGTCCCTGCCGACGAAGGCCTCCGACCCGGATAGAGCGCTATCGAGTTCGCGCCGGGCCTCATCCACACGACCAAGGCGGTGCAGGGCCGCTGCGAGGTGGTAGCGGATCACCGGGCTTTGCGAGTCGCGGGTAACGGCCTGACGCAACAGGGGCAGGGCCCGTCCGGGCTCACCGGCCTCCACCAATAACCAGCCCAGGGTGTCCAGCGCCGAAGCGGAATCAGGTGCCGCATCCACGGCACGCTCAGCGGTACCGATGGCCCGGTCGTCGCGCAGCTTGAAATAGACCCAGGCGAGATTGTTCAGTACATCGCCGTTCTTGGGCTGTTCGTCGAGAAGTGCCTGGAGATGCTCCTGGGCCTCGCGAAGGTCGCCCTTGACCATGGCATCGGCCGCCACGATGCGGCGGGCCCGCAGGTCAGCGGGGTGACGGCGCAGCCAGACCTTCAAACCCGCCACTCCTTCGTCGGTCCGGTCCAGTCGCGCCAAGGCCCGGTACTTGCGCAGCATCAGGGATGACGACGGTTCGATTTCCAGCGCCCGGTTGTAATGTTCCAAGGCCGCTGCGGCATCTCCGGCGATGAAAGCGGCGTCACCGCCAAGCCGGTAGCCCGCGACGTTCTTCGGATACAGGTCGCGCAACCGCTCGCCCAATGCCGTGGCCTCTTCATACTCCTTGCGCCGCATCTGTAGCTTCGCCAGCTCGGCCATGGCCAGGTAATGGTCGGGGTTGACGCCGAGGACGGAAGTCAAGCTCCAAAGGGCGGACTCATAGTCCTTGATCCGGACCTGGGCCTGAGCGGCCTTGATCAGCCACGCCACGTTACCGTTGTCCGAACCGTACTGGGCAAGCCGCCGAAACGCCGCACGCGCCAGCTTGGGCTCACCAAAGGCCTCTTCGATCCGGGCCTGTGCCTCCATGAGGCGGGGATTGTCCCGTCGGCCGGTGGTCGCCTGGCGAATCAGGACCTTGGCCTTGTTACCTTCCGCTCTCCCGATGTAGAGATCGATCAGGCGCAGTATGGGCGGCAGGGTATCGGTATCGGCCGCGGTGGCCTTTTCCAGCCAGAACAATTCCCCGGCCTCATCCAACTCCTTGCGCGATATGCGCGACAGCTCGTACATGGCCGCGGCATTGACCGGGTCACTCTCCAGGATGCGGTTGAATATTCCGCGCGCCTGGTCGAACTTTCCCTGGCGCATGGCGATCTTCGCCAGGTTGACCGAGGCGGCGTGGTAGAGCGGGTTCAGGGCCAGCACACGCTCGTAGTAAAGGATGGCGTCATCGAGCCTGCCCAGCTTGGATGTCGCGTTGCCCGCCAGGATAAGCAGATCGATGTTGTCCGGGTTCTGGGCCAACAGGCGCTCGGCAAGCTCGTGGGCCCGGTCAAACGCACGCTGGCGCAGGTAGACATTGCCCAGCATCAACTGCACCCCGATGTTGTCGGGATCGTCGGCGGCGGCCTCCTCCAACTCGGCGAATCCCTGCTGCTCATCCCCGGCGGAGATGCGCGTCAATGCCAGTCGCACGCGGTAGTTCTTGTTCTCGGGGTTCAGGGAAACCGCCTTCTCCCACATTTCCACCGCCGCCTTCGGACGCCCTTCCTCCAGGTTGAGCTCCGCGATCATCGCGTAGACACCCGGATCATTGGGGGCATATCGCTTCAGGGGCTCGAGAATGCCCGCGGCGGACAGCGGTTGGTTCGTCCGGATCAGCGCAAGGCCGTAGAGCTTTCGCCCCCCGACATGGTGGGGCACCAACTTCACGAAGCGGGAAAGGTGATTGATCGCCGCCTCCCAATTGGCCTGGTTGGTCTCAATCAGCCCCAACAACAGGAGGCTGGGCGGATCGTTCGCCACGTATTTGCCGCTGATGGCGGAAAGGATCGCATCGGCATCAATCAGCACCTGCTTGGCCAGTTCATCCTTGCCCTGCCGCTGGAAGATCTGCGCCTTGAGGTAGTGAGCCTTCGCATCATGCTTCACGCGTTCGAGGACCCACTCCACGTCCTCCAGGGCCTTGTCCAGTTCGCCTCGGTCGAGAAGGATACCGGCGCGCCCGAGCCGCCCCTCCACATGACCATCGTCCAGCTTGAGCACCTGCTCGAAGGCGGCCATGGCGGCCTCGAAATCGCGCTGTACCCAGCGCGCCTCGCCTTTGAACAACCAGGCCTCGGCACTTTCCGGGTCACGGGCCAAGGCTTCGTCAGCCAGTTCCTGCTGTTGGCCCTGGCATATCCCGACCGCATTGCCCAACAGCGGCCCGGCCTCATCGGGTGCCTGCTCGGCCGCCTCGTTGAAGATTTCCTCCGCCGAGGAACGTTTACGCAGACGCAGCTGCGTCATCCCACGCAGCACCAGGACCTTGGTCCGGGCCTCGGACGCCAATCCGTCCGGGCGGATCTCCTCCATCAACTCCTCGTACTTCGCCTCGAGGAGATAGGCCTCGCCCAGCAAGGGCAGCACCAGATTGGGGTCGGCACCCTCGGCACGGGCGGCACGCAATTCCTTTTCCGCGGCGGCCGCGTTGCCCATGCCCATGTGCACGCGCCCCAGCAGCAGACGCCCGGGGAGGTCACCCGGCGTCTTGGTCAACAGAATCTGGATCGAGCGCAGTGCTCCCTGGTAATCCTGCAGGTGATATTTCTGCAAGGCGTCCTCGTACCAGGCCAGCGAATCGCCATCGATGATGGTGTCATCGATCTTGGCCACCACCGGGTCATACGCAACGGCGCCCAGGGCCATGGCGATGGAAAGCGCGAGCACGCGCAATCGTGGCGGGTAAGTCTGGCTTGAGGTCATGTACGGATATGCGGTTGGGGGCGGGCGCTGACGGGCGTGGCAGATTACAACACGCCCGGACAGTGCATGTCTGAACCTGCCCCATGGGACGCCGGAACCGGCTGTCCGGTTCCCCATGCATCGGGGGGATTGACCGCCAACAGGCCCAACCCCAAGGATGGAGTAACCGGGGAGGCGCCCCGACTGGTACATTTACAGGCCCGTTGTTGCCAGTGCGTTGCCAGTGCGTTACCCGGGGGTCGCTCACGGCGGCTCACCCCGCATGGCAGCGCGCCCCCCACCGGATCGACTCAGTGCTCCCACCAACGAACCGCATTCTCCGGAGTCTCACCGTGAAGTCCGCGTTCCGTCTGTTCGCCCTCGCCGCCCTGTTACTCGCCCCCCCGGTAATGGCCACGAGCCCCCTGGGGAACGCATTCAAGACCGTGCGCGACTCCGTGGTGGTGATCAACGTGCACGAGGAGGGGTCCAAGGAAGAGCGACGGGGCGTGGGCTCGGGCACCCTGATCTCACCCAACGGCTTCATCCTGACCGCATCGCACGTGGTTCAGACCGCCGACCGCATCATGATCACCTACGCCGACGGCACCGAGGCGGAGGCCGAGGTGGTTGCCTCGGAACCGGCGGCCGATATCGCGCTTATCGTCACCGACCAGGTCCCCGAGGGCATCGAACCCGCGCGCGTGGGTAATTCCGACTACGCCGAGCCCGGCGACCAGATCTTCGTGGTCGGCGCCCCCTACGGCCTGGGCCACACACTCACCGTGGGGCACCTGAGCGCCCGCCACCTCCCCGAAGGTCGGCCCGTGGGCGTCGGCCTTGCCGAGCTGTTCCAAACCGACGCCGCCATCAACCAGGGCAACAGCGGCGGCCCCATGATCAACATGAAGGGCGAAGTGATCGGCGTGGTCAGTCATATGCTCAGCCGCTCCGGCGGCTTCGAAGGCCTGGGGTTCGCCGTCACCACGCGGACCGTCGCCGAGCGCCTGTTTGAACGCGGCGCCTTCTGGACGGGTCTGGACGGCGTGGTCATCGGTGGTCGACTGGCCAAGGCGCTGAACATCCCGCACCCCGCCGGATATCTGGTGACCCGGGTCGCCAAGGGCTCGCCCGGAGAGCAGTTGGGCCTGAAACCGGGTGAGCTCAAGATCATCTACAAAGACAAGCCGCTCAAGATCGGGGGCGACATCGTCCTCGAGGTGCAAGGCGAACCGGTCTACGTGAAAGGCAGCTACGCCCGTATCCAGGAAAAGCTGGCCGCCCTCGAACCCGGTGACAAGCTCAAGGTCCGGGTCCTGCGCGGCGGCAAGGAAGAGGAACTGTCCACCGTGCTCAAACCCTGCCGTCTGTGCGACAGCGATCCCCTCGGTCAGACCCGTCCCGAATCCGAGCCCACTCCCGACCCGGCTTCCCAACCCGTACCTCCCCCGCCCGCCGGGACCGCCGACTGACGCCCCCCGGCCACTGAATCGAGCCCCCGGCGGATACGAACGGAACCATGTGGACTGATATCGAACAGGCCATCGAGCAATGTCGGGGCGGAGGCTTTCAGGTCGAAAGCCATCGTGCGGTCGGTGGGGGCTGCATCAATGAGGCCTTCACCATCGAAGGCGCGGGTCAGCGCTATTTCGTCAAATTCAACGACGCCAGCAAGGCCGAAATGTTCAGCGCCGAGTTCGACGGCCTCGCCGCCATGGCGGCGACGGATTCCGTGCGCGTGCCCAACCCCATCGCTTACGGCACAACGGGTGCCCGCGCCTGGATCGTCATGGAGCACATCGACTTCGGGGGCGGCGGCACGGTCCTCACCACC
>JBMYTY010000052.1:0-8581 GCA_049604855.1 Gammaproteobacteria bacterium
CCGTCCCGGACAATATAGCAGCGTCAGCGTTGCGGCCGACGAACTCCGCGACAGTGCAACGCGACCATTCGCGTTGCACCGCTGGTCATTGTTTGGCGCCCTGGGCCACGGCCCGTTCCCTGCGCGCGCCCCGTTCGCGCTCGTCTGACTCCTCGTTCCAGGCGGCATCCAGGCCGGGCCAGCCACACATGTGCTCCATGGCAATCGAACCGAGGGCCTGGATGTGCTCCGGGGTGTCGTTGAGCGCCGGTATGTAGCGGAACTCGCCCCCACCGGCCTCCTGGAACTCATCGCGGTTCTCGCGCCCGATCTCGTCCAGGGTTTCCAGACAGTCCGCCGCGAAGCCGGGGCAGATCACCTCCACGCTCTCGAGCTTGGACTTTCCCCAGGCCTTCAGGGTGTGGTCGGTATAGGGTTTGAGCCACTCCTTGGGCCCGACTCGCGACTGGAAACTCACATGCCAGGCGTCCTCATCGAGGTTCAGCTCCTCGGCAAGCAGGCGGGCGGTCTTGCGGCAATGGCAGTGATAGGGGTCACCGGCCATGAAGTAGTCCTTGGGGATGCCGTGGAAGGAGAACAGCATGCGTTTGGCGCGCCCATGGGCGGACCAGTGCACGTCCACCTGCTTCGCGAGGGCCTTTATGAACTCAGGGTGATCGTGATAGGCGTTCACGAAACGCAGCTCAGGCAGCCAGCGCCAGCCCTTGAGCTCATCCACCACCGCGTCGAAGACCGAGGCCGTGGTCGTTGCTGAGTACTGCGGGTAGAGCGGCAACACCAGCACCCGGCGGCAGCCCGCTTCCTTGAGTTCACGCAGTCCGGCACGAATGGAGGGGTTGCCGTAACGCATGGCCATCGCCACCTTCACCGGCCCGGAAGCGCGCTCCGACAGGCTGTTCTGGAGGGCCTCGGCAATGCGCCGGGTGATGATCAGCAGGGGCGATCCGTCCTCGGTCCAGACCCGCTCATAGAGTGCGGCGGATCGGCGCGGGCGCGTGTTCAGGATGATCCCGTTGAGGATCAGCCACCAGAGGGGGCGGGCCATTTCCACCACCCGGGGATCACCCAGGAACTCCCGCAGGTAGGTCTTCAGGGCCTTGGCCGTGGGCGCCTCGGGAGTGCCGAGATTGCAGAGCAGGACCCCCAGTGGCTCGGAGGCGTCATGGGCGAAGTCGGTTTCACCGAGAAACTTGGGCATATCGGGGAGCTTTCAGGTTCAGAAAAACAGCGGGGTCGATATTATCCCCTTGTCCCCACCCGTGCCGGGCTGGGATTCTGGGGTTTCACCCATACGCACCACCCACGCCCCGCCCTGATCCGACACCACCATGGAAACCGGTCCCGAACTCTCGATCATCGTCCCCACCTTCAACGAGGCGGACAATGCGGCGGAACTGCTGCGCCGACTCGATTCCGCACTCGATGGGGTGCGCTGGGAAGTCATTTTCGTGGACGATGATTCCAGCGACGGCACGGCCGACACGGTGCGCGCGCTGGCCGCTTCGGACCCGCGCGTTCGCCTGATCCAGCGCATCGGCCGCCGGGGCCTGTCCACCGCCTGCGTGGAGGGGATGCTGTCCTCCTCCGCGCCCTACCTGGGGGTGATGGATGCGGACCTGCAACACGACGAGACCATCCTTCCCCAAATGCTCGCGGCGGTGCGCGACGGCGGGCACGAGATCGCCGTGGGCAGCCGCCATGTGAGCGGGGGCTCCGTGGGCGAATGGGACGCGGAACGGCAGAACATCTCGCGCCTGGCCACGCGCCTTGCGGGCCTGGTGATCAAGGCCGATCTGAAAGACCCCATGAGCGGCTTTTTCCTGCTGCGTCGTGAAGTCCTGCACGAGGCGGTGCGCTCGCTGTCGGGGATCGGCTTCAAGATCCTGCTGGACATCTTCGCCTCCATCGACCGCCCCCTGCGCTTCGTCGAGATCCCCTATACCTTCCGCGAGCGCCAGGCCGGTGAGAGCAAGCTGGACTCCATGGTGGCCTGGGAATACGTGATGATGCTGCTGGACAAGACCCTGGGCCGTTACGTCCCGGTGCGTTTCATTCCCTTCGCCTTCATCGGTGGGCTCGGTGTGTTCGTGCACATGGCCGTGCTCTATGGCGTGTTTCAGGGTCTGTACGGCGGGGCGGAGGAACGCTTCGTGATCGGTCAGACGGTGGCCACCCTGGTCGCCATGACCTTCAATTTCCTGCTCAACAACCGCCTGACCTACCGTGACCGGCGCTTGCGCGGTTGGGCCATGCTCAGGGGCTGGCTGTCCTTCACCATCGCCTGTTCGCTCGGCGCCCTGGCCAACGTGGGCATCGCCACTTACCTGTTCCGCAGTGAATTCCTCGGTCACATCGGCTGGGTGATGTCCGCGGTCGCGGGCATACTCGTGGGCGCGGTCTGGAACTACGCGGTGACCAGTGTCTACACCTGGAACAAGCCCAAACCCGCATCCTGAGGCGGGTCAGAGGTCGAGACCGAGAAAACGGGTACCGGGCACGGGGTTATGGGCGACCGGCGGGGCATCGCGGAAGCCGAGCGCCTCGTAGAGCCGACGCGCCGCGTGGAATTCCGGCAACACATCCAGGCAGATCCGCCGGTAACCGGCCTTTCCCGCCTCGCCGATGATGTGCTCGGCCAGGCGACGCCCCAATCCCCGCCCGCGCGCCGCGGGCCGCACGTAGAGCCGCTGCATCTCGCAGATGCCATCGCCTACCGGGCGCAGGGCGACGCAGGCCACCATTTCCACGCCGGACCAGGCCGCGATCAATCGTCCGGCCGGTTCCGCGTAGACGGCCGCCGGATCAGACAGGTCCCGCGCGTTGTTCTGAAAGCCCAGGTCCACGGACACCGAGGCGAAGTACTCACGCCACAAACGGAGCAGGTCCGTGGTCTCCGTCGCCGTCCGCACCGGCCGCAGGGCGCAGCCATCGCGGTGCCCTCCAAGCCCCATGGCGTCACAGATGTCACGCCACGATGTGTCTGGCCGCACCGTGAGGCTGACGGACTCGCCACTGGCGGGATGACTGAACTCCAGGCCGGTGGCGACAAGCATGAGTCGATTCACGCCGACCAGGTCGCGTAGCAGGCGGTTCTGAGCGCCATCGCCGTAGGTGGTATCACCGAGGATGGGATGGAACACGTGCTTCATGTGTCGGCGCAGCTGATGTTTGCGGCCGGTCAGCGGGCGCAACGCAAGACGGGTGAAACGTGCCGTGTCGTAGCGCCCCACCGGACGCCCCACGACACAGGTCTCCAGGACGCGCCAGGCGGTGCTCGCGGGGCGGCGCTCGGCGCCATCGCGCCCGCCGCGGGCGCGTTCATCGGCCCGCGGGGCAAAGGCGTAATCGATCAGGCCTTCACCTTCCAGGCGGCCACGGACCACGGCCTGGTAGTGCTTGCGCACGGATTTCTCCACCCCGTCGCCCGCGAAGGCAGGCGCCAGGCGGGATGCCGCCTCCGAGCTCAAAGCAAACACCATGACCCCCGCCGTGGGCTTGTCCAGGCGGTGAACGGGGTAGACCCGTGTCCCCAGTTGATTGCGCAGCTCCTGGACCAGGAAGCGGGTCTCGTGCCGATCGATGGGGCTGCGGTGGACCAGCAGATCAGCGGGTTTATAGACGGCCACGTAATCCGGGTCGCGCCAGATCAGGTCGAGTTTCGTGTCCAAGCAAGGCCCTCACGCCGGGGGTCGATCAGATCGCCCCGGGAACT
Source organism: Gammaproteobacteria bacterium (assembly GCA_049604855.1). Lineage (GTDB taxonomy): Bacteria > Pseudomonadota > Gammaproteobacteria > JACKNK01 > JACKNK01 > JBMYTL01. The sequence continues at coordinate 3,713 of JBMYTY010000052.1, forward strand.
TACATCATGACCGCCCCGGGGTTATCGTCCCCCTTCCGCGCACAGTGACCGATCCACCCCATGGCTGACGTTCTCAAGCAGTTCCCCCTCCCCGCGCTCGACGCGAACGCCGAAGCCAACGCGGTGCGGGTGGGCGAAGCCGTCACACTGCTCGACCGCGCCGGCAAAAAACACATCGGCACACTGAAGGACTTCGCCAGCGAAGACGGTGTCGTGCTCTACCGGGCAAAAGGCTGCGAGGAGTGCCATCACAGCGGTTATCACGGTCGCATCGCCGTGCACGAGCTGCTGCGCGGTTCCGAGCGGATCACCCGCCTGATCATCGACAGGGCACCGGTGCGCGACATCGCCTCGGCCGCCATGCGCGATGGGATGCGCACCCTGCGTCAGGACGCCATCGAAAAGGCCCTGCTGGGCGAAACGGATCTCGATCAGATCCGTCGCATCTCGGTCCACTGACCCGAAGCCCGCCCATGCTCATACACCTGCAAGCCCTGGGCTGCCGTCTCAACGAGGCGGAACTCGAACTGTGGGCCAATGGCTTTCGTCGCCAGGGCCACTCCCTCGCCCCGGTGGCCGAGGACGCCGACGTGGTGGTCATCAACACCTGCGCGGTCACCGCCGACGCCGTGCGTAAATCCCGACAACTGGTGCGCAAGGCACACCGCGCCAATCCACGCGCCAAGCTGATCGTATCCGGCTGCCACGCATCGCTATCGCCCGACGAGGTAAGAACGGAGCTGGGGGCCGACCTGGTGGTGGGCAACGAGGACAAGGACCGGCTCGTCGACCTTGCCATCAGTGCCCTGGATCTGCCCACCATGCCCGAGGCGGCCACCGAACCGGCCGAAGTCTCCCTGTTCCAACGCGGCCGCCAGCGGGCCTTCATCAAGGTGCAGGACGGCTGCCGTTACCGCTGTACCTACTGCATCGTCACCGTCGCGCGCGGTGAGGAACGCAGCCGTCCCACGACGGACGTGGTGGAAGAGATCAACCGCCTGCACGGGCAGGGCGTGAACGAGGTGGTCATCACCGGTGTGCAGGTGGGCGGCTACGGCAACGGTATCGGTGGCTCGCTCCCCGGCCTGATCCGCACCGTGCTCAAGGACACCGACGTACCGCGCATCCGCCTGGGGTCGGTCGAACCCTGGTCCCTGGACGACGATTTCTTCGATCTGTTCAGCAACGCACGCTTCATGCCGCACCTGCATCTTCCCCTTCAGTCCGGCTGTGACAGCGTGCTGCGGCGGATGGCGCGCAAGACCCGGGTGGCGGATTTCGAGGCCATGGCGGAACGCCTGCGCACGGCGGCGCCGCGCTTCAACCTGACCACGGACATCATTGTCGGCTTTCCCGGTGAAACCGACGCGGAATGGTCCGCCACGGTGGACACCGTGCAACGAATCGGCTTCGGCCACATCCATATTTTCAGCTATTCGGACCGCGCCGGAACCAAAGCGGCGGGGCTCCCGGACAAGGTGGACAAGGCGGTGAAGAAACAGCGCAGTGCGCAACTGCACACCCTCGCGGGTGAGCAGAAACGCGCCCTGCTGCGCGACCAGGTGGGTAGCACCGCCCCGATACTCTGGGAACGACCGACCCAGGGCCCAACGCCCGACACGCGGCGATGGTTCGGCTACACACCCAATTACCTGCGCGTACGCATGGACGCGAACGCCGATCTCGACCTTGAAAACACCATCGTGAACGTCGAGCTGACGGGGATGGACCCCGAGCACGATGTACTGATGAGCAACCTCGAAGCCTGAACCGGTAACCCCCATGGCCTCCTCCAGCCCCGCAACCGCCCCGCTGTCTCCCCCGTCCACGACCAAGGTCGGCGACGGAGATCTGTTCCGGGAACTGACCCGGGGCGCCGCCGACAGCCCCCGCTTGCGCACCCACCATTGCTTCCATGACGACTCGGCGGAAGGCGTGAACCGGTTTCTCAATGTCATGCAACCCGGCACCTATTGCCGCCCCCACCATCACGCCGAGGTCGGCAAGTGGGAGGCCCATGTGCTGCTGCGCGGAGCGGCAGTGGTACTGCTGTTTGACGCGGACGGCGTGGTCAGCGCGCGCCACGAACTGCCCGGGGAAACCGATCTGCGCTATGTAGAACTACCCCAGGGCAGCTGGCATACCGTGGCCTGCACGGCAGCGGACACCGTGCTTCTCGAACTCAAGCCCGGTCCATACACGCCGGCCTCGGACAAGGACTTCGCCAGCTGGGCCCCGCGTGAGGGCGAGCCCGGTTGCGCCGCAATGGAACACTGGTTCCGGACCGCGCGTCCGGGTGACCGTTACAGGGCAGGCTGATGCGGGGCGCCGTCGCCGCGGGACACCCCCTGACGGCCGAGGCCGCGACCCAGGCCCTGAGCGCCGGGGGCAATGCCTTCGATGCCGCCATGTCCGCCCTGTGCGCCGCCTGCGTGGTGGAACCGGTGCTCACCAGCCTGGGCGGCGGGGGCTTTCTGCTCGCTCAACCCGGCGGGAGCAAGGCGGTGCTGTATGACTTTTTCGTGCAGACACCGCTTCGCAAGCGCCCGGCGGACGAGTTGGATTTCCAACCCATCGTGGCGGACTTCGGCACCGCCACCCAGGAGTTCCATATCGGCCTGGGGTCCATGGCCACACCGGGCACGGTACGGGGACTGTTCAGTGTGCAGAGGGAGCTGGGACGCCTGCCCATGGCCGAGATCGTCGCGCCCGCGGTGCAGTACGCTCGCGACGGGGTACGCCTCAATGCCCTGCAGGCGTACGTCTTTTCCATCGTCGCCCCGATCTTTCTGAGTACGCCAGGGGCACGCGCGATCTATGGCAGCCCCTCTGATCCCGAATCCCTGGTGAAGGACGGCGAGCTGCTGCGTCTGCCCGAAATGGCCGATACCCTGGAGACCCTTGCCATCGAGGGCGACCGACTGTTTTACGAAGGTGAGATCGGCCAGTCCCTCGGCGCGGCCAGCGTGGCGTCGGGTGGCCACCTGGACATGGAGGATCTGCGCCGCTACCAGGTGGTGAGGCGCCGCCCCCTGGACATCCGCTATCGCGATACCCGCGTTCTCACCAACCCGCCCCCCTCTTCGGGAGGCCTGCTCATCGGCTTCGCCCTAGAACTGTTGCGCGACCACGACCTGAAGTCCCGGACGTTCGGCAGTCCGGCTCACCTGTCTCTTCTCGCCGAAGTGATGGAACTGACCAACACGGCCCGCGCCGAACAGGCCACCCATGAGCTGGACCGGGATCACCCCCTGCTCACCGACGCGGGCCTCATCGCGCGCTACCGCCGGACCCTGGACAAACAGCTGCGTGGCCATCCGGTTTCGAATCGCGGCACCACGCATATTTCCGTTATCGATGAGCAGGGCAATGCCGCATCGCTCACCCTCAGCAATGGTGAGGGATGTGGTCACGTGATACCGGGCACGGCCATCATGATGAACAACATGCTGGGCGAGGAGGATCTGAACCCCGCCGGCTTTCAGCGTTGGCGTGCTGACGTTCGGGTCTCATCCATGATGTCGCCCTCCCTGATCAGCAGTGATAAGCGCCTGGTGGCCGTGGGCTCGGGCGGATCGAATCGCATCCGCACCGCCATCATCCAGACCCTGAGCAACCTGGTGGATTTCGGGATGAATCCGGAGGACGCCACGACCCGGCCACGTATACACACGGAGCGCGGGCGGGTGAGCATCGAACCGGGATTTCCCGACGCCTCGGTGGAACGCTTGCGCAGCCAATTCGCGGACCACCACCTCTGGGATTCGCCCAACCTGTTCTTTGGCGGCGCGCACACCGTTCAGTTCGATGGCAAGGGCTTCGACGGGGCTGGAGACCCGCGTCGCGGCGGCGTCTTCCTGCGCGCATGAGCACGATGCAAGCGGCGCCGTACACCAGCTACCAACTGCACATCGAATTAAGCGCGGACGTGGAGATCCAGGTCGGTCGGCTCGGCCGCTTTCCGTTCCCATCGGGCCGCTATGTCTACACCGGTTCGGCGAAGCGAAATCTGGAGGCGCGGGTCGCCCGGCACCTGCGCAAGGACAAGCCCCTGCGCTGGCATATCGACTACCTGCTGGCCCGGCCCGAAGCCCGCGTGGTGCGGGTCGAACGCTCTCATACGGAGGAATGCGCCTGGAACCAGGCCGTGGCGGGTGTTGCAGCCGCGCCCGGCTTCGGGGCCAGCGATTGTCGGGCCGGTTGTGGCGCGCATCTGCGTCGTCTGGAGGACAGCCCATGACCTCATGGACCGGAACCCGGACCCGGCACATCCATCGACACGGCCTGAAAGCATACGCACCGAAACAGGGTCTGCTATGTCATCGCCACTGTTGAAGGGCCCAAGGCCACCGGAACCGACCATGCACAAACACACCCGCTCCGAAAATGTCCCGGACCACATCCACCACGCGGACTGTGGCTGCCAGAATCCGGCGCGACGCGACTTCCTCCTGCGTGCCGCGGCAAGCTCGATCGTCGCGGGCCTGCCCTCCGGCTTCGCGGTCGCGGCGGGCCACGGCAGCAATATTCACCGCATATCCGGACGGGTCTGGGTCAACGGTCACCCCGCGGGCAAGGGCACCACGATTCGCGCGGGGGACGAGGTGGTCACCGGACATGACGGGGTTGTGATCTTCGCCCTGGAGCAGGATGTGTTCCTGCTGCGCGCCAACAGCCGTCTGCGCGTGCAGGCGCGCGATGGCATTTATGACAGCCTGAAGCTGGCCTTCGGCCGCCTGCTGGGTGTGTTCGAGTCCAACGGACGCGGTCGCAGCGTTGCCACCCCCGTGATGACCGCCGGTATACGCGGAACGGGGTGCTACGTCGAAACGGACGAATCCATCAGCTACTTCTGCGACTGTTATGGAA
>JBMYTY010000053.1:0-8552 GCA_049604855.1 Gammaproteobacteria bacterium
CCTGACCCTGGATACGGCCTCGGGCCACTGGGTGTACACACCCATCGAGAACTATTCGGGCGTCGACAGCTTCGCCATCACCTACACGGACTCCGACGGCGGCGGTGTGGCGACGCGCCACTACGATGTGGAGGTGAATACGCCCACCACGCCGGACGGCGCTGATATACGCACGGGCAGCAACCAGGCGGCGGTCTTCGATGGCGCGGATGATTACCTCACCCGGGGAGCCCATGACACGGGATTCGATCTGCCGTTCTACACCCTGGAAGCCTGGATCAATCCCTCGGATCTGACCGGCGACAGTGTGATCATGAGCAACATGAACCTTGGCCTGGACCAGGGTTTCTGGCTGGATATCGAGGAAGCCACGGGGAATCTGCGGCTGTACACGGGGAGCAGTAATCCGTCTGATGACATCCATGTCACCTCCACCACGGATTTTTCCACGGCCCTGAATCAGTGGACTCACGTCGCCGCGAGCTTCGACGGTATCAGCGCCCGTCTGTATGTCAACGGGGTCTTGCAAAATACCGTCGACAGGACCTTCGGGACCCCGGATCTCGACCGGGTGACCTACGACACTGATTACTTCTTCACCATCGGCAACACCTCCGATACCTCCGGCGGACAGGCGGATACCCGTTGGTTCGATGGCCAGATCGACAATGTGCGCGTTTGGGACCACCAGCGCACGGGGGCGCAGATCGCGCGTGATTACGACAAGGTGCTCAGTGGCTCCGAGGACGGGCTCGTTGCCCTTTATCAGATGGATGGCAGCGGCGGCACATTCGTCGATGCCACCGGCAATGGGCACGATCTGAGCGAATCCGGTGGTGTGAGCCGCACTGACCTGCTGGTGAATGTCCAGGTCGGCGCGGGCACGGATTACCGGGGGTTGGTTTTGGGTACGGATGGCAATCAGAGCGATGCGCTCGATTACCAACTCAATACCGGTCCGTCCCACACCAGCGGCAGCAATGGTAACTTCTCCCTCGCTTCCGACGGCACCTTCCTGTATCACCCTGACGATGCCTACACCGGGGCGGACAGCTTCAGTGTCGATATCAGCGACGGTACGGATACCTACACCCAGACCATCAGCCTCACCGTGGCGTGACTGAAGACACCGATCCAGAACCCGGAATGATCAAGAATCTCTGGCGCAAGCTGTTGCCCGGCGTGGCGATGACCAAGGGCAACATGTTTTTGGTGATCATCGTCGCCATCGGGTTGCTCAGTATCCTGGGCTCCCTGGTCGCTCGATGGACCGTGTTGGACAAGCCCGAGGGCACACCACTCACCCTGGCCCTGATCGCACCCCAGAACGGCGAGGATGCCGAGGCTGGCTTTGCCATGGAGCAGGGTCTTGAACTGGCCATAGCCCAGATCAACGGCTCCGGTGGAATCGGTGGGCGTCCGGTGGAGTTGTTGCGTGTTGATGAGGAGTTCATACGCGGTGAGCGCACCCGGGTGGCCGCGAAACTCAAGGAGGTCGGCGGTGACGGGGGTGGGAACCTCGTGGCAATCATCGGACCGTATGGGGCGGACAACGCGGACGCGGTCAGCGGCTACGCCCAGGCTCAAGCCATACCCCTGCTCATCCCGTCATCCGTTCAGTCCGAGGCCATCAGCGGCAACGACTGGGTGTTCAGTACCTTGTTCAACGAGGTCCACCAGACCCGCTTCCTGGCCAACTACGCGCGCAATGTCGTCGGGGAGAAAACGGCCACGGTGATTCACTCGGACAGTGAGCGGGGGCAACGTCTTTTCGAGCACTTTGACAAGACCTACCGACGCTTCGGCACCAAGGTGCTCAACCACTGGGCCTATTCCACGGAGCCTGATGAGTTGCGCTCAGCGGCGCAGTCCATCGCCGCCGAGGTGAAGGCACGCAAGCTCGCGGGCATCATCTTCGTCGAGGGTTCGTCCAGCCAGGCGGCGGCCTTCCTGGTGGCCCTGCGCGATGCCGGCGTGCGCAATCCGGTGGTCGGCCTGGCGATGCAGGCCACCAATGCCTTCGTCTTTGACGTGGCGCGCCGCGCGGCCGAGGGCAAGACCGCGGCGGACTACATCAACGGCATGTTGGTCACCACGCCCCTGTTGTTCGACACCGCCACCGAGGTGGCCCAGAACTTCCGCAATGCCTTCGTGGAGCGCTACCGTTCCTCTCCTGATTGGCCCGCAGCCTACGCCTATGATGCCGCCCGACTGCTCGCCGACACCCTGACCCGCCACCATCGGGCGCGCGTGAAGGCGGATGCGGCCGCGGCCAAACAGGAGCAGCCGGTCGAGGTCCTGCGCAAGGTCTTCTGGCAGCGTCTGGCGGAAATGATTGAACCGGAGCGGGCCTATACGGGCACGGCCGGGCAGGTCTACTTCACGGCGGATGGCGAGTCCGCCATGCCCGTGCAGATGGGGCTTTATAACGGCTCCAGCATGATTTCGGCCCTGACGCAATTGCAGCCCATCACCGAGGGTGGCGTCACCGGATACCTGGACCTGCTCAAGGAGGGCAAGGTCCTCTACGTGAACGACCGCTTCATGTACAAGACCAACGTGGTCTACACGGGCGTGCAGTTGTTCGATGTGACCGACCTCGACGTGGACGCCAACAGCGCCCAGCTCGATTTCCTGGTCTGGTTCCGCTACCGGGGGCGTTTCGAGCCCCAGGACATCGTGTTCGAAAACGCCGTTGACCCGATCAAGCTGGAAGAACCCGAGCGCGAGCTGGTCAGCGACGAAATGATCTATAGGGCCTACCGGGTCACGGGGAAGTTCCAGCTCAATTTCGTGCGAGTGGAACGTGAATATGGCAGCGAACTCATCGGCCTGGGTTTCCACCACCGCACTCTGAGCAACAACAATCTCATGTATGTCACGGACGTGCTGGGCATGGGGCTGGCTTCCGATCGCACGCTGCTCGAGGTGCTCAACCAGGACGTGGGCGATGTGGCCAGCCGCGCCGACGTGAACACCGGGGGTTCGGCCGTCAAGGATCTGGCCAGTGCCCTGGGCTACGGCGAGGCGGGCGCGACCCTGCTGGACAAGATTCTCGAGGGCCGCGTGCTCGCCCCCCTGTCGGGCTGGACGGCGGACCGGGCCTGGATCTCCCAGGAACTGTTGCATGGCTCCAGCGAGGGTGACCCGACCTACGTGGGCTATGGACGCCCGCGCCCAGATTTCAGCCAGATCAACTTCGGCATGGTTCTGGCCCCCGAGCGCATCGATGCGCGTGATTTCATTCCCGCCAACTGGTTTGTCTACGTGGTGATCACCTGCCTGGTCGCCATCTTGTTCGCCGTGATGATGGATCGTCGCGACCGCGGCCAGTTCTGGCGCATGCAGACCATTATCCTGCGGATTGGCGCCTGGCCGCTGTTGCTGCTGGCCGGTGGGGCCCTGGTGCTCGATTACGCGGTATCCAATTACGCGGAGTCCACGGTGGACATGATCGTCATGGTCTACGACTCCCTGTGGTGGCTGATCCCCGCGCGGCTCGCCGCCATTGCCATGGAGCGCTTCGTCTGGGTTCCCCTGGAGATCCGCAGCGGGCGCATGATTCCCAATGTCGTGCGGATATTCGCGGCGGGCACCATCTACCTGCTGGGTATTTTCGGGGTCGTCGCCTTCGTCTTCGACCAGAAGCTGACCTCGCTGCTTGCCACCTCCGGCCTGCTCGCCATGATCATCGGCCTGGCCGTGCAGGCGAATATCGCCAACGTGTTTTCGGGCATCGTGCTCAACATCGAGCGGCCCTTCAAAGTGGGCGACTGGATCGGTGTCGGTGACCTTCCCATCGGGCGGGTGGCGGACATCACGTGGCGTACCACGCGCTTGATCCCCAATGATGGCTTCAGCATCAGCCTGCCCAACGCCCAGGTGTCCGAATCCAACGTTATCAACTACACCTCGGATGAAAGGGTCAGGATCAGTGTGCCGGTGCTTGTCGATGTGCACTACGACCCGGAAGTGGTCATCGAGGCCATCAAGGCGGGCTTGTCCCAGCGCCTTGACCTACTGGTGCCGGAGGGAGACGGCCCCCCCATCTTCGATGCGCATCACCTGGGCACGGAAGTGGTCGACCGTGACCTGTTTGGTAAATACCTGGCGCTCTTCTGGGTGCCTCCCGAGGGCTTTGCCAAACGCGGTCCGGTGCAGAGCCAGGTAATGACCCAGGTGTGGAAGGCACTGGAGGAGGCGGGGGTTGAATACCGTCTCAAATCCCCGCGTAGCGTGGGTTTCGATGCAGGGGCCCCCGGTGCGGTCGGCGGTTGATGCGGGGGGGCATCGGCGTCCTCCTGGGTTTCAGAGGCGCGAAATCACGGCGTACGGTTCATTCCCGCGGGCAGGGGCGGTATTTCATGAATTCTTCACCGCTGTGCAATACTGGCTCCCGGCCTTAGGGCAGGAATCGGACTAATAACAGGCCATGAGGCCCGGAGAACCGGAGGCGCGCACGCTACTCCGGTTTTTTTGTGTCCGGGCGTCGGCGCGGTGCTCCCTGCGATCGATGAGTGGGGTTCAATCGATAACCGGATCGGCATTGACCACAGCGTCCAATGCCTCCTCGTCCAACAGAGTCACCCGCCCTTTTTCGATCTGAATGATCCCCTCGCGTTTCCAGTTCTGGAGGTGTTTGTTCACGCTCACGCGGGAGGTGCCGATCATCTTGGCCAGTTCACCCTGGGACGGGAGCCCGTCGAGACGGATTCCGGTATCGGTCAGGGTTCCATGCTGATCGGCATTCATGAGCAGCATCTTGGCCAGATGTCCCGCCACGTTCAGGAAGGAAAAATCCTCGACACGCTCGCTGATCCAGCGCACCCGTTCACAGACCAGGGTGAGCACGTGTTCGGTGAAGCCGGGGTCATCCCGCAACAGGCGCAGAAAATCCGAGCGTTGGATCTCGAACAGGGAGCAGGCTGAGGCGGTGACCGCATCCGCGCTGCGCGCCTTGCCGTCGAGCAGGGCGATCTCGCCAAAGACCTCACCGGTGATCATGGTGTTGAGCACGGTCTCCCGACCATTGATCGAGGTGCTCGCGATACGCACCTGCCCGTCCAGAACCCCGAACAGGGAGTTGCCGGGATCGCCTTTCAGAAACAGCGTGTGTCCCGATGCATATTTCTCGATGCGACCGATCTTGAGCAGGCGTCCGCGCACATCGGGCTGCAGATTGCGGAAGAGGTAATGCTCTTCGAGGAGTTTTTCAGGCGTCATGGTCGGCGGTTCCTGTCGCGGTTCCTGGATGCGCCTCGGAATGCTCGGCACGGGGGCGGCCACGCTCATGGCCCACGCGGCGCATTTTATACACGCATGCGGGTGGAAACTGTGACTTGGATGGGCTGAACCGGCGATGCCTCCGCCTTCACTATTCAACGTCACGCGTTTGTGGTTCACGCCTTTTTGGGTCGTACCCGGGACGTGGCCTCGGCGGTGAAAGGGTCATCGGGCCAATAGTGTTTGGGGTAGCGGCCCTTCAGTTCCCCGCGCACTTCGGCGTAGGTGTTGCGCCAGAAGTTGCCCAGATCCTGGGTGACCTGGATCGGCCGTCGCGCGGGGGACAGCAGATGCACCAGGACGGGGATGCGTCCGCCCGCCACGGTGGGGGTTTCGGCTTGGCCGAACAGCTCCTGGATGCGGGCCGCGAGAATCGGCGCCTTGCCGGGCTCGTAGTGCAGCCGGACCTGGGAACCGCTGGGGATGGTGAGCCGCTCGGGGGCCAGTTCGTCCAACTGCCGTTGACGTTCCCAGCCCAGGCAGGCCGCGAGAATGTCCCGCATCCGCAGTCGCTTGAGGTGGTCACGCCGCGTCATATCGCTGAGCCACGGACCGAATACCTCGGCTGCATCCGCCAACAGCTGGTCATCGGACAGGTCGGGCCAGGATTCCTCGGGATACCACTGTCGCAGGGACTGGACGCGCGCCTGCAGAGTACGCGCCGAATCGTCCCAGGGCAGTGCGTCGGAGCCGAGGCTGCGCAGACCGTCGAGCATGGCGGTCAGGATCGCGTCACGGGTAGCGGGGGCGTCGGGCCTCGGATGTGGGCGCGTATCGAGCGTCAATTGGTCCAGGCGCTGTTCCTCCTGCGCGACCACGGCGCCCGCGCGTGGATCCCAGGCGATCTGTTCATGCCAGGTCAGCTGGTCCCCCAGAACCCGTTCCAGGCTGTTCCTGTCGATCGCCGCCGCGAGCTGGATATGGCCGTTGCTGGCACGGTCATTGACGTGGGCGGCCACGATGAACTCCTCGCTCGCCAGGGGATCGTCCGCTTGCAGCAGTGCGCCCCGGCCGTTGGCCAGTCGGTAGCGGACGGCGTCTGAGCCGGGCGCGGCGCCCTGTCGGCGTGCCACCCGATCCGGGTAGGCCAGGGCGAGGAGGGGGCCGACGTGGTGAGCTGGGGCGGGCCGATCATCGGGCGCCAGCTTCATTTGTCGGCTGAGCTGCGCGATGACCTGGTGCAGGGTCTTGAGCGCTCCGCGCCGCCGGTCAGCGTGGTCCAGGTGTTCCAGGCGGGCCTCCAGCGAGCTGCCTGCTTCGTGCCCACGATGAAACACATCGCGTTCGCCGAGCAGGGCGGCGATGCGCGCCGCCAGTGCGCGTTCCCCGCTTGAGCGCGCACGGACCAGCATGTGGGCCAGGCGGGGGTGTACGGGAAAGGCGTTCATGGCGCGACCGGTGGCGGTGATCCGGCCCCGTTCGTCGAGAGCGCCCAAACGGACGAGCAGGGCCCGGGCCTGTTCCACGTGTGCGCCGGGTGGGAGTGTGGGCCAATGCAGGGTGGCGGGATCGGTGACACCCCAATGGGCCAGGTCCAGAAGTAGGGGCGCCAGGTCCGCCTCGATGATCTCCGGGGGGCGCTGTGCCTGCATCTCGGAATCGCGCCCTTCGGGCCACAGCCTATGGCAAAAACCGGGCCCCTGGCGGCCCGCGCGCCCGGCCCGTTGCGTGGCGGAGGCGCGCGAGATACGCACGGTTTCCAGCCGCGTCAGCCCGGTATTGGGGTTGAAGCGGGGGCGTTTCTCCAATCCCGTGTCGATCACGATGCGCACGCCCTCCAGGGTCAGGCTGGATTCGGCGATGGGTGAGGCCAACACCAGTTTGCGTCCCGTCGCGGTCGGGCGGAGGGCGAGATCCTGGGCGGCGCGGTCCATGTCGCCGAACAGGGTATGTACCCGCACGTCGGCGGGCAGGCCTTGCTCGAGAAGTTGCGCGCAGCGTCGGATTTCCGCGGCCCCCGGCAGAAAGGCCAGCAGGTCTCCCTCGGGATGTCGGCGAAGGATGTCCGGGATGGCTTCCGCCATGGCGCGCCCCGGGTCCGGTCGGGCGGCGCGGCGGGCATCGCCCCGGGAAGGCGGGCGGGCGTAATGGATGTCAACGTGGTGGGCGCGGCCCTCGCCGCGCAGGATGGGCGTTGTGCCCAGGTAGTCCTTCAAGGCGGCGGTATCGAGCGTGGCGGACATGATGAGCAGGCGCAGGTCGTCACGCAGTCCCTCCTGTACGTCGCGGCACAGGGCGAGGCCCAGATCGCCATCCAGGTGGCGTTCGTGGAACTCGTCGAATATGACCAGACCGACGCCGCTGAGCTCCGGGTCTTTCTGAAGGCGCCGGGTCAAAATGCCCTCGGTGAGCACTTCAATGCGCGTGTCCCTGCCGATTTTCCGGTCCAGACGGACCTGATAGCCGACACTCTGGCCCGGCTCCTGCCCGAGCAGGTCCGCCATGCGCGCGGCCGCGGCGCGGGCCGCCAGACGCCGGGGCTCCAACATGAGGATGGATTGCCCGGCCAGCCAGGGTTCGTCGAGCAGGGCCAGGGGCACGCAGGTGGTCTTTCCCGAACCCGGTGGTGCGTCCAGCAGCACGGTGGCGTCGGTGCTCAGGGTCCGGGACAGTTCCGGCAGCAGCGGTGCGATGGGAAGGTCGGTCTGGATCACGTCCGATGGGGTCAGAGCCAGCGCATGCGCCTGAACAGCAGCAACAGACCCAGAGCGATACCGGCCATGACACTGATGAGCACGTAATAGCCGTGTTCGGCCTTGAGCTCCGGCATGTGCTCGAAGTTCATGCCATAGACGCCCACCAACAGGGACAGGGGCACAAACACCACGGTGACGATGGTCAGCACTTTCATGATCTGGTTGAGCAGGTGGCCGTTCAGGCTGATGAAGCCCTCGATCAGGTCGTTGATCAGGTCCTGGTAGAGGGTCGCGAGGCTGTGGTAACGCTCGATGATCTCGTTCAGGTCCTCGAACCGCTCGGTCTCCGCCAGCTGCCGCTTGGCTACGTGCCGCCCCATGCGGGCGAATACATCCACGTGGTAGGCCAGGATGCGGCGCATCTTGCGCAGGTCGGTGTTGTAGCCCACCAGTTCCTGCATGAGGGCATCGCCCCGGCCGCCAAACAGCTCATCCTCGATCTCATCGATACGGCGTTCCAGGTCCAGCAGGACCGCTCCGTAGCGCTCGGCGATCCGCTGGCAGTATGCGGCGACCAGGGAGAGTGGACCGTCTGGGGATTCTTCCCCGCTGGCCAGGGCCTGCCAGCGCTCT
>JBMYTY010000054.1:0-8531 GCA_049604855.1 Gammaproteobacteria bacterium
ACAGCTCACGCGTCGTTCCCCCCACGCGCCCGAGCATCTCGGGCGTCAACTCCAGCGCATTGGCGAAGGAGCCGGAGACGGTATTCACGATGCGAATGTCGAGATTCTCCGTGGCACTGCCAATGGCCACCTCGCCATCAACTGACTCCATGGAAAGATTGTTTCCGCCGGTTCCGAAGATCATCCGATCCGCGGACAGGCTGATGAACGGATTGAAGCCGGTACCCGTCCCACTGCAGGACGTCCCGTCGAACCCTGAACACAGGAAAAAGTTGCCGGTTTGGGCGAAGGCCAGCGTGTTGCCATTCCCACCGACCCGGAGATTGATATTTCCCGGTGCGCGAATCCGTCCCTGCGTGAAGCTCAGGTCCTCCTCGACATCAATGCTGACCTCCGCGGCATCGATCTTCGTGAATGGCACACCCGCTAAGAGCGTTCCACCGCGGACCTCGACCTCGAACACCCCGGCGCCGAGATCCAGATCCACCCCGCTTGCAAGCGGATCGAGGTCAAGATCGCCGTTATCAACCTCGAACCGGACGTTCGAGTTGGCACCGGGCACCAGGGCGTCCACGATCAAGTCCGACGCATTGCCGATCTTATCGCCCATATGACGCAGATTGACGTCTCCCACGGGGTTGGTCGAGCCGATCTCCACCGACGTCGAAGTACTCCCCGTAACCGACGCAAGCCGTAGCGCATTTCCGCCGAAATCGCCGACATCACCCGTGCCGCCGTCGTAGAACAGCTTTACCGTATCCGCGATGATCGCCGGCCCGCTGGTCTGGGCGGTGATGCTCCCCGTACCACCGGTGTCGATGCGCACGATGCCGTTGGCGTGTTGCATCTCGATAGCTGAATCGATGCTGAAGTTGCAGTCGGAGCTTGCGCACCCATCAGCACCGACAATGGTGAAGACGTTCGCTGCGCCCGATGTATCGGTGCTCAGCACACCGTCGATACTCAGGTCATTGCCCACTTTCAGATCGAGGTTGCCCGGACCGGACAGGGTTCCGCTGAAGTGCTCTATAGCGTGCGCGGCGTTGGCGAGATCAACGCTGCCGCCGGCACTGACACTGACGCTGTCCGCGGTGATGAATGTGCCCGCATCACTGATGATCGAGGCCTCGGTAGCCAGGTTGAGCGCACCTTCGTCGCCGGCGTTCTGGGCCTGGATCGACACGCCCGACAGGTCAAGCGATGGGCTGCCCCCGTCTATATCCACACTCACGGCACTGATCAGGTTGCCGCCGAAAGTGATGCCTCCCGGGCCACCCACCAGTGTGATGGAATCACCCTCCAGATTACCTGCATTGGTGAGATCGATCTGGCCCGCGCTGAGAAACAGCTCGTCGGTTCCAGTATCGATACCCGCGCCACCGAATCCCGCCCCAAACGTCAGCGTTCCATCATTGTTGACCTCAAGGCGGACAGGAGAATTGATGTCCAGGCCATCAATGCTCAGTGTGTTATTGGTCTGGTGGATATAGACGCCGTCCACACTGCTGCCGACGTTACCCACCGTCAGGTTGGTGATGCCATGGGCCGTTCCGTCGAGGAACAAGGATTGACCACCTGCCTGTGAGGGATCGGTGCCGATCTGACCGGTACCCGCATCCGTCTGCAGAAACAGGTTTTTGGCCTCGATGATTCCGCTCGAATCCTCACTGGTGATCGTTCCCCCTCCCCCGGTATCGAGAACGGTCTGTCCGCCCGAGGAGAAGTTGCGCACACCGCCCGCCAAGACCATGTCGCAATCAGCGGTCGCGCAGTCAGTGGCGTCACCCTCCACCTTCAGGTCACCGTTATCCACCTGTACGCCATCCAGGGTGATGGAGCCGGTATAGGTCAGCGTCAGGTCATCTCCGCCGTTGGAACCGCTGACGTCAGCAGTGAAAGTATTGATCTGGTTCGCTTCCCCGCCATCGAGCGTGATGGCGTGAGCATCGACCTGGACGAAATCCCCGACGATCCGGCCGGTACCGCTGTTGCCCACGTTGGAACCCGTCGTCGTCCCCCCGACGTTGGTCGCGAGGAAAATCTGTGAATTGTCCGTATTCGCGGAAATAGTTCCGGTGATGTCCATACCGCAGGCATTACCCGCACAATTCACGCCTCCGGAGCTGGTGCTGATGTGGATATCGCTACCCGCGCTGGTTCCGTTGTTGGTCACGTCACCGATGGTGAAGGTGCCGAGGAAATCGTTGACGAAGGTGATGGCGGTGGCATCGCCATTGTTGGTCGCCTCGAAGTGACTGATGGTGTTGTTACCCGAACTGGCGGTGATCTCGCCGGAGCCTGAAATCAGCAGAGCCGAGGCATCAAGAAAATCGGCGTTGGTCCCATCACCCAGATGGACCGAGCCCCCCGCGGAGGCATTTATCTGCCCGGTTCCGGCAATGATGGTGCCCTGGTTGGTAATGGTTCCAGAGGTGGCGCCCAAAGTGATATCCGCGCCCGCCGATCCGCTGCCCGTGGTGTTCAAACCGGAGTTCGCGCCGAGGCTGATACTGTTTCCGGCATCAAGGGTGATGCTCTTACCCTTGGTGATCACAACCGCGTTGTTGAAGAAGGTGATGTCGTTGCTTGCTTGTAGGGTGAACGACACCGCGTTCGTCATGGTGATCGAGTTCTCGATTTCGATGTCGTTCGTCGCGCTCAGCACATAGTCGGCCACGCTGGCCTCGACGGACGCGACCGTGACGCCCGTGAAGCCACCGCTGGAACAGGTACCGCTCGTGGAGATACAGCCGTTGGTCGGGTCGAGGAAGACCGTGCCGACCTCACCCAGCGCGGCACTGGCATCCACCACGGTGTCGTACTCCAAGCCGATCTTTCCCGAGACCTCGGCGAAACCGCCATCACCACCGTTCGCTCCGCCGCGAATGGCGATGGAGCCCCGGGACGTGGTGTGGTCGTCCGCCCAGAGAATGACGCGCCCTCCGTCCCCCGCATCCGTTGCTGAGGCATTGATGCGCGCCCCTCGTTCGAATGTGGTCGTTTGGGCGCGCTGCACGTCGCCACCACCCTGATAGTCCCCGCCAACTCGCACCGAACCACCCCCGGTCGCGCCATCGGCCTCAATGCGACTACTACCGGCCAGAGTCACCTCCCTGCCGAACACATCTACGCGGCCACCGCTACCGTTGACGGAGGACACATCCGCGACGCCCGCCAGGCGCGTTACACCCTGATCCGATTCGATCCGTATCGTACCGCCGTTCTCGACACCCGAGGCCCGGAGCACGGCGCCCTCGGCCACGTCCACTTCGTTCGACGCGAACAACTCGATGGCACCGTCCTTACCCACGCGCACACCCTCGGCACGCACTTCGCCCGAGTGGCGTACCGTGCCGGCGAACAAACGCGCGGCGCCGCCATCGGTGAGCACCTGGCCCAGGTTCAACACTTCGTTCTCAGGCGCGGAAACCTGGTAGCGGATGGTCGGGTTTTCCCAGGAGGTCAGGGCAATCTCTTTCCCCGCTGCCAAAACGATTTGGCCACCATCAAGCACTTCGATGACCCCGCCGTTTTCAATATCCGGCGCGATCAGGATCACGTTGCCACCCTCACCCGCCCGGATCACACCTTCATTGAGGATGCCGCCGTCGCCACCTCCGGCGAAGGAATAGTTGCCCCGCAGGAAGTCCTCATCACTCATATTGAGCGTCGAGGCGATGAAGCCCGCGGTATCAACGCGTGCCCCCTGACCGAAGACAATCCCGCTGGGGTTGATCAGGAACACCCGACCGTTGGAGCGCAAGGCACCGAGAATCCGGGACGGATCACCACCGGTAACGCGATTGAGCACCGCGCTGGCGGCCGACTGCTGATGAAAGTGCGTGGTCTCACCCGCCGCGATGCCGAAGCGCCGCCAGTTGATGATGGCGTTCGGCGAGTTGGTGATATTCAGGGTCTTGCCGTTGACCTGCATATTCACCGTGCCGTGGGCCACCTGCGCGCCACTGGGATTGGCTTGGGCGGAGACGCCGGCGGACAGACCCGCCACCAACCCCAAAAACAAGGAAAGCGCCCGGCGACCTCGGCCACCAGCGCTTGTCCTCATCCCATGCTGTATTGATCGCTGCGCTTTCATGATCATCGCTGCCTGCGGCCCTTGCCGCGTGCATCGCGCCCCTCATCGGGCGCGATGGTGTTGCTCGACATCCGGATGTGTCTTCACACCCGTTATGACGAACCCCAAAGCAAAGGACAGGCCAATCGATTCATTTGACGTTAAACAGTGGATGAGAACAATACGCTAACTCCTTAGTAAATCAACAATAATTTCAGGAAATAGAGCTCGAAAGGAACGCCTCGGAAGACGATGAAACAGAAACAACAAGACCCGCCCCCCAGGGTGGCAAACTGTGACCGCACACACAGAAAGACAACTATGTTTACCATCCACTGCACTCATCGTTCACAGAGTGACCGGCGTTTGCATCCCACTTCCCGCACATGAGACATCCGGGCCTCAAACGGCCTTATCCAATGCCGACTCAAAGCCGACTTCATTCACCCTTCAGCGTGCGCCTCAACACCTCGAGTACCGTGTCCCTGATCAGCGGCTGAGCCTCCGCGGTGGGATGCAGGCCGTCGCTCTGCATCAACTGGGCTTCCGTCGCGACCCCTGCCAGCAGGAAAGGGATAAACCCGGCTCCGGCCTCACCCGCCACGCGCTGGAATATGGAGTGAAAACGGGCGCTGTACCGCTTCCCATAGTTAGGTGGAAGGTGAATCCCCGCGACGATGACCCGCGCCCCCGTCCGCTGGACCTGAGCGACCAGATCGCCCAGCTGTTGCTCTATCACCGGCAGGGGTGTGCCCCGCAATCCATCATTGGCCCCCAGCTCCACGATCACGGCGCTGGGGCGATGTGCATCCAGCAGGTCGGGCAGGCGGCTCAATCCCCCGCTGGTGGTCTCACCGCTGATGCTGGCGTTGACCACCCGCCAACCCGCCCCTTCTTCGCGCAAGGCCTCAGCCAACAGCGAGACCCACCCCGACTCCGCGGGGATATTGTGGGCGGCGCTGAGGCTGTCGCCCAGCACCAGAAGCACGCGCCGCGCGGCATCGCCGGGCTGCTGTGCTTCGGCAAGGCCGACCCGGGGAGTCACTACCATGGCGAACAGGGTCAGGCACAAAAGACCCATTTGTACGGGGTATCTGATCATGTCAGGGAAAGGCATCCTCAGCGTCCAACGACCGATGACCGGGCGGCAATCGGGAAAATCGTAGCAGCGTCAATCCGCATACCGTGGAATTGAAACGAATCGGAACCGGCTTCTCGTCATCCTGTCTCACCCGGTCCAGAACCTTCCAACCGCGATCCGACGCCTCCGCACGGAGCAAGTTCCCCAACAATGAACCTCCATCTGAGTGTCCATGAAGTCAGCCATGGTTTTCGGTCAGCCAGCGCCCACGGCGGCCACCTGAGTATTCTTGACTCCATCAACCTGGAAGTCCGTGCGGGGGAATCCTTGGCCATCGTTGGTCCCTCCGGCGCGGGAAAATCGACCTTACTCGGACTCCTCGCCGGTCTTGAGGAGCCTTCTTCCGGACAAATCGAGTTGCTCGGTGTGGACCTGACCGGGCTCAGCGAGGACGAACGCGCGGCCCAACGCGCGGGCCGTGTCGGCTTCGTCTTCCAGTCTTTTCAATTGCTGCCCGGGTTGACCGCCCTGGAGAATGTGCTTCTTCCTCTCGAGCTGGCAGGCGCCGAGGACGCGCGCGATCGGGCGCGGGCCGCGCTGGAACGGACGGGTCTGGGGGCGCGCCTGGACCATATGCCCCATCAACTCTCCGGCGGCGAACAACAGCGCGTTGCCCTGGCACGGGCATTTGCGCCGAATCCGCTCTTGCTGTTCGCGGACGAGCCGACGGGAAACCTGGACCGCGATACGGGAAACCAGGTGGCCGACATCCTGTTCGGCTTGCAGAAGGACCAAGGCACCACCCTGGTGCTCGTGACCCATGACCTGGATCTCGCCCGCGACTGCGCGCGCCAGGTCATGATCAACAACGGCGCGCTGGAGCCCATGGCATGAATATCCCTGGCGGAAACCTGCCGCTTGGTGCACTCCCCCGCCTGTGGTTACGCGACCTGCACGGCCCGGACATTCGCATACTCGCGCTGGCGTTGGTCATCGCGGTCACGGCGGTGACGGCCGTTGACCTGTTTCTCGATCGCATCCAGAAATCCATGAACCGGCAGGGCGCCGAGTTACTCGCGGGCGACCTGGTGGTCGATTCGCCCCGCGCCTTACCGATGGAGTGGGAAACCCTGGCCCGCAATGCAGGGCTTGAAAGCGCGCGCACCGTGACTTTCCCTTCGGTGATTTTCCACGGGGAACGCAGCCAATTGGTCAGAGCCAAGGCAGTGAGCGCGAGCTATCCACTGCGCGGCAGCGTGCGCGTGCGTGACCAACCTGAAGCCGCTGATGCACCTATCTCCGGAGGCCCGGCCCGTGGCACGGCGTGGGCGGAGCCGCGCCTGCTGGCTGCCTTGGAACTCAGCCCGGGAGACGTCATCGAGCTGGGTGACGTCAACCTGACACTGCGCAAGATCATCAGTTTCGAACCAGACCGGGGCGCTGACATGTTTCAGGTGGCCCCCCGGCTGATGTTGAATCAGGCCGATCTGGAAGCCACGGGATTGGTGACCGAGCACAGCCGGGTACGACACCGGATGATATTCGCGGGCAGCGATAGCGCGGTGCGCGAATTCCGGACCACTCTGGAACCCCTCATGGATCGGCGTGACCGTCTACGTGGCCTCGAAGACAACCGCCCGGCATTCCGTACCGCGCAGTTACGCGCGGAGCGTTTCCTTGGGCTTTCGTCCATGGCCACCGTGTTACTCGCGGGCGCCGCCATCGCCCTGGGCGCCCATCGCTACAGAGAACGGCAAAGCAAGGCCGTCGCGCTCATGCGCACCTTGGGTGCCAAGAGGGTCGACATCCTCGCTCTTCACCTGGGACGAATGCTCTTACTGGCGCTCGGCGCCGGAGCGGCGGGTATCGTTTTGGGCTACCTGGTCCAGGCCGGGATCGCCGCCTACCTCGCTGATATCTTCGCCGCCGCGCTGCCCACCGCGAGCCCGACCGCCGCCTTCGCGGGGCTTGCCACATCGATCATCGCCCTTGCCGGCTTCGCCCTGCCCCAGGTCCTGCGTTTGGTGGCCACACCTCCCATGCGCGTGCTTCGACAACAGGAAACCGCCCGTTCCTCGGTAGCACTCGCTACATTGGCCAGTGCAACCCTCGCATTCACCGTGCTGCTCAGAATGCAGGCCGGTGAGTGGCCACTGACACTGTACGTTCTCGGAGGCACTCTTCTGACCGGTCTGCTCACCGTGGGCGGGAGTCTGCTGCTTGTCCAGCTTTCCGCCCCGCTGCGCCGCCATCTGCCCCACCCCGGTGGAGGGAATCAGGGCCTGCTCTGGGCGCTGCGCTTCGGTCTCGGAAACCTACATCGACATCGACACCTCAATGCCCTTTTATTGGCGGCATTCGGCGTTGGCCTGCTCGTGCTCTTGTTGCTTTCGCTGGTCCGCGAGGATCTGCTCAAGGCCTGGGCCGAAAAACTGCCCGAGGACACACCGAATACCTTCCTGGTCAACGTGCAATCCGACCAGGTGGAACAAGTCCGCGAATACCTGGACTCAAGAGGCCTTGGCCCGATCCAACTCAACCCCATGATCCGCGCCCGGCTGGAGAGTCATAAGGGAGTCCGGGTAATGGCGGAGAATTACGAATCCATCCAGGCGCGACGAACCGCCAACCGGAACTGGAACCTCTCCCTGATGGGGCCATTGCAGAGCTCAAACCGTGTCGTGGCCGGGCAATGGCCAGCCCCTGGCGAGGAGCGCGGCCTTTCCGTGGAACGACGCATGGCGGAGCGGATGGGCTGGACCGTGGGTGACACCTTGACGTTCGCGGCGGGTAGTCGGTCTGTTCGGGGGGAAATCACCAGTATCCGCGAGGTGGACTGGGACTCCTTCCAGGTCAACTTCTTCGTGCTTGCCGCACCGGAACTATTGGACGATCTGACCGGCAGCTACATCACCAGTTTTCATATTCCCCCCGAGCGGGGCACCGAGTTGGCCGCGCTGAACCGGACCTTCCCCACCGTCACCGCCATCGATGTCGACGCGATCATGAGCCAGGTACGTGCCCTGATTGATCGTGCCGGGCTCGCGATTCAGGCCGTTTTCCTGTTCACGATCGCCGCATCAGCGACCATTCTTCTGGCGGGTTTCGAGACAACGGCGGCCGCCCGCTCCCGTGAAGTGGCCCTGCTCCGAACCATGGGCGCGAGCACCCGTCAGGTTCTGACCGGGGCCTCGGTCGAATATCTCGTCCTTGGGCTTCTCTGCGGGCTCGCGGCGGTGAGCGCGGCCACACTCACCGGTTGGTTGCTCGCCGAAAACGTGCTCAATATCCGCTACGCGCCCGACATGTCGCTCTGGATTGCGGGCCTGGTCGCGGGCCCGACCCTGTTGGGGCTTTCCGCGTTGCTGCCACTGA